>VXMR01000102.1 GCA_009841005.1 Gemmatimonadales bacterium | reverse complement strand
GCCACCTCGATCTCCGCCTCCCGGACCTCGATCTCGGGCATGTCGACGGCGAGGACGGGCCGCGGGGGTGGAGGGATCTCGATCCGCCGGGGCACGGAGACCCGTAGCGCTCTCAGTCCGCCCCCGCCGGCGGGGAGATCCGGATCCACGCCGGGCCGGGCCGCCGCCTCGAACTCGGGCGCCGGGCGCACCCACGCGAAGAAGAGGAAGGCGTGCAGGAGCGCGGAGGCGAGCATCCCGCCCCACCACACGGCCCGCTCCCGGCCGCGGGAGCGCGATGACGCCCCCCGGTATCGCCAGTCCGGCCGTTTCCTTGTCGTCGTGCGCACAGCTCCGATCCGACTCCAGAATGGTCCCGAGGCCATCCGGGACGGCGTCACACGGCGGTCAGCGGCTCTCCGCCGAGATATCGTACGGAACGCCGCCCTTCCGGGTTCCCGGCGCTTGCCGGCCCGTCAGACCCTCCGGCACATTGTGCGCCACCCGACACGTCTCCATCAGGAGCCATCTTCCGCCTCCATGAAAGCGATCCGCAAACCCGGGCCGGCCCCCGGCCTCGTGCTGTGCGACGCGCCGGTGCCCGAGATTCGCTCCCGCGACGTGCTCGTCAAGGTGCGACGGGCGGGGATCTGCGGCACGGATCTGCACATTCACCAGTGGGACCGCTGGTCGCGGCATCGCGTGAACCCGCCCGTCATCCTCGGCCACGAATTCATGGGAGAAGTCGTCGAGACGGGCCGGCTGGTGCGGAATATCGAGATCGGCGACCGCGTCTCGGCGGAGGGGCACCTGGTCTGCGGACACTGCGAGTACTGCGGCACCGAGCAGGCGCACGTATGCCGGGACACCCGGATCATCGGCATCGATCGGGACGGCGCCTTCGCGGAGTACGTCTCCATCCCCGCGGCGAACATCATCCACGTCCCCGATTCCATCGACGACGATCTGGCGGCCGTGTTCGACCCGCTCGGGAACGCTTTCCACACGGTTCTGCACACGGATGTGGCGGGTCGGGTCGTCGCGGTGGTCGGATGCGGTCCGATCGGCCTGTTCGCCGTCGGGATCGCGCGTGCGGCGGGAGCTTCCAGAGTCATCGCGGTCGAGCCGCACGAGGGGCGGCGGGAACTCGCAGCGCGAATGGGTGCGCACGACTGCCTCGATCCGGCGGACGGAGAGGTGGAGGCGCGGATCGTCGACCTCACGCACGGTTACGGCGCCCACGTGGTGTGCGAGATGAGCGGTCACCCCGACGGCGTGCGTTCGGCGTTCCGCATGTGCCGCAACGGTGGCCAAGTCCGGTTGCTGGGGCTTCCCAAGGACGCGGTGGAGGTCGACTTCGCGCGCGACGTCATCTTCAAGGGTATCCATGTGTACGGCGTGGTGGGGCGGCTCATGTACCGGACGTGGATCGAGATGCGGGACTTCCTGGCGGCGGGACGTCTCGATGTCGAGCCGGTGATCACCCACCGGCTCCCGTTCGACCGCTTCGAGGAAGGGTTCGACGCCATGTATTCCGGCGAGGCGGCGAAGGTCGTCCTCGCGCTGGATTAGCAGCCCGTGGCGCGCGCCGCCGCCCCCGTCGTCCCCACCCTCGCCGCTGCCGTGCTGCTGACGGCCGGATGCTGGCGCCTCGGGGACGGCACCTCCAGCGAAGCGCTCGTCACCTGGGTCGCGTATCCCGAGACCGTCGAGGTGGGCGCGCCGTTCTCCTTCGAGTTCGGCGGACCCGTGTCCGAGGACGCCTGCGGGCGGCTGGACACCGCGACGCTTGCCGTCACGGATTCCTCGATCGAACTCGCGGCGCGCCGGACCACCTTCCGGGCGGTGTGCGCGCCCAATCACGTCAGCTACTACGAGGCGCGGCCGATCACACTCGACACGGCCGGGCGCTACCGGATCCGCACCGCGACGGAGATCGATCTCGGCACGCTCGTGGCGACGGACAGCGGAGGGTTCTCCGGCATCCGCACGTGGGGGGAGGGGACGATCCGCGAGGCGGCCGGGTGCTGGCTGTTCGGGCCGGGGTGGATCGGCGGCCAGCGGGTGTTCGCGCTCGACGGCCTGAGCCCCGAGCTTCGCGAGGCGGGGACCGCCCGCGTCCTTCATGTCCGCGGGCGGCTGCGGGGCTTCATCTCGTGCGGAAACTGGGGGTCGCGCCCCAGAATCCGTGTCGACACCGCGTGGGCCACCGACAAGCGGGTCGGCGACCTCTACCCGTGACGGCCCCACGAGCGGCGCGATGACCACGGCGGGCGGATGATGACACTGTATGAGGAGCGGGATGTGATGACGTCGAATGTGAACCGGGGCCTCGAGCACCGCCTCGTCTCCGAACTCGGGGAGATGAGGGAGAACGGGGTTCACAAGGAACTGCTGCACATCATGGGGCGGCAGGCTCCGGTCGTGGACATCGCCGGTCTGGGCGAGACCATCAACATGTGCTCGAACAACTACCTCGGCCTGTGCGACGAACCTTCCGTGATGCGGGCGGTGAAGGAGGGGGTGGACCGGTACGGCGCGGGGACCTCCTCGGTGCGCTTCATCTGCGGAACGTTCGACATTCATCACGAACTCGAGGCGAAGATCGCGGACTTCCTCGAGACGCCGGCCTCCCTCACCTACACCTCCGCGTGGAACGCGAACGAGGGCCTCTTCGCGCCCCTGCTGGGTGCGGATGACGCCCTGATCTCCGACCGCCTCAACCATGCGTGCATCATCGACGGGATCCGCCTCTGCAAGGCGCGGCGCTTCATATACGACCACATGGACATGGACTCGCTGCGCGACGCCCTCGAGGCGAGCCGCGACGCGCGCCACCGGCTCGTCATCACGGACGGCATCTTCTCGATGGAAGGGGAGATCGCGCCGCTGCCGGAGATCCGGGAACTGTGCGACCGCTACGACGCGATCATGGCCGTGGACGACTCGCACGCGACGGGGGTGCTGGGCGACACGGGACGCGGGACGCCCGAACACTTCGGCATGCACGGCGAGGTCGACATCGTCACGTCGACGCTCGGCAAGGCGCTCGGGGGCATGGCGGGCGGCTTCACGGCCAGTTCCGAAGCCGTGATCGACTACCTCGTCCAGGCGTCGCGTACGCAGCTGTTCACCAACGCCCTGCCCTGCCATTCGGCGGCCGGGGCCATGGCCGCGATCGAGCACGTGGAGGCGCACCCGGAACTCGTGGCCCGGCTCCGCGACAACACGGAGTATTACCGGGAGGGACTCATCGAACTCGGATACAAGCCGATTCCCGGCGGCACGCCCATCGTCCCCGTCATCATCGGAAGGACGGCGGACGCGATACGTCTCAGCCGCGAACTGCTGCGGGAGGGGGTCTTCGTCATCGGGTTCGGGTATCCCGTGGTGCCGCGCGGCGAGGCCCGGATCCGCTGTCAGCTGTCGGCCGCGCACGAACGCGAGCACATCGACGCCGCCCTCGCCGCCCTCAAGAAGGTGGGCGAGCGGCTCAACCTGATCTGACGCCGGTGGCGACGCCGGGACTGCGTGGGAGGTGCGGAGCGTGACCGAACGCGGACTTGATCGGACGTTGCCCGGGGGGATGGTCATCGCCCCGTCGATCCTCGCCGCCGACTACGCGCGGCTGGGAGCGGAGGTCGCCGAGGCGGAGGACGCGGGGGCGGAGTGGTTCCAGCTCGACGTCATGGACGGGCACTTCGTCCCCAACCTCACGATCGGGCTGCCGGTGCTGGAGTCGTTGCGCGCCGTCTCCGACTCGTTCCTCGACGTACACCTGATGATCGACAACCCCGGCGAGTTCCTCGAGCCCTTCGCGGAGGCGGGCGCCGACATGCTCACGGTCCACCAGGAGGTGTCCGCCCACCTGCACGGGGACCTGCACCGGATCCGGGAGCTGGGCTGCTACGCCGGCGTCGCGCTGAATCCGGCCACGCCGGCGGAGACGCTGTCGGAAGTCCTGGGGTACGTGGACCTCGTCCTCGTGATGACCGTGAACCCGGGGTTCGGGGGACAGAAGTTCATCGCCGAGGCCGTGCCGAAGATCTCCACCGTGCTTCGGATGGCGGCAGATCGCGGGCTGCCTCCGCCGGCCATCCAGGTCGACGGAGGGATCGATCCCGCGTCGGCCCCCGAGTGTGCCGCGGCGGGGGCGTCCGTGTTCGTGGCCGGTTCTTCCGTGTTCCGATGGGCGCCGGGGATCGCCGCGAACATGGCGGCGCTGCGCGACGCGCTCGCGCCCTACGGCTGAGGGCGGGGTGGACGGCGACCTTTCCCGCGACGAACTCGTCCGCTACGGGCGTCACGTCAGCATCCCCGAGGTGGGACTGGCGGGGCAGCGCCGCCTGCGGGCTTCGAGCGTGCTCATCGTGGGGGCGGGCGGTTTGGGGTCGCCGGCGGCTCTCTATCTCGCCGCGGCGGGGGTAGGACGGCTCGGACTCGTCGACCACGACCGCGTGGAACTCTCCAACCTGCAGCGCCAGGTGCTCTACGATACGGACGCGGTCGGGACGCCGAAGCTCGCCTCGGCCCGGGCGCGGCTCACGGGCCTGAACCCGGACGTCGCCGTCGAGACGTTTGAAACGCGCATGGATTCCAGGAATGCGTTCGAGATCCTCGAGGGGTGGGATTTCGTCATCGACGGGAGCGACAACTTCCCGACCCGGTATCTCGTGAACGACGCCTGCGTGATGCTCGGAACGCCCTTCGCATACGGGGCCATCCTCCGCTTCGAGGGACAGGCGTCCGTGTTCGGCGCGCCCGACGGTCCCTGCTATCGCTGCCTGTTCCGGGATCCCCCGCCTCCCGGTCTCGTGCCCAACTGCGCGGAAGCCGGCGTCCTGGGCGTCCTGCCCGGGATCGTGGGGTCGATCCAGGCGAACGAGGCGATCAAGTGGCTGACGGGGATCGGCGACACGCTCGCCGGGCGCCTGCTCCTCATCGACGCGCTCCGCATGGAGTTCCGCTCGCTGGACATCGCCCCGGACCCCGAGTGCGCGGTCTGCGGCCCCGAACCGACGGTGACGGAACTCATCGACTACGAGCGCTTCTGCGGCGCGCCGCCCGACGGCACGGAAACGGAGGGTGCCATGCACGACCTCGATATCGACGTACACGAACTGAAGCGCCGGATCGACGCCGGCGAGCGCTTCCAGCTCATCGACGTGCGCGAGGACTACGAGTGGGCGATCTGCAACCTGGAAGAGGCGGGCGCGCGGCTCGTGCCGCTCGCGACGCTCCCGGAGGCCGTCGAGAGGCTCGACGCGTCGGAGCCGTTGATCATCCACTGCCGCTCGGGCCCCCGCGGCGACCGTGCGGTCGAGTACCTGCGCGCGGCCGGGTTCGACAACGCCGTCAACCTCGCCGGGGGGATCCTCGCGTGGGCGGAGGAGATCGACCCGGCGATGCCGCAGTACTGAGGGAGGTCTGAACCCGTGACGCCGGCCGCTCCGCGCATCGTTTCGCTCCTCGCGTCGGGGACCGAGATCGTCGATGCGCTCGGTCTCGGCGAGTGCCTCGTCGGCATCTCGCACGAGTGCGATCATCCGCCGCACCTGCTCGATCGTCCCCGCGTCAGCCGCCCCCGCTTCGACCCGGAGGCTCTCTCGAGCGGAGAGATCGACGCCGCCGTGCGACAGGCGATGACCGAACACGGCAGCGTATACGAGGTCGACGCAGCCGTCCTCGAGAAGCTCGACCCGGACATCATCATCACGCAGGCCGTGTGCGACGTGTGCGCCGTGCCGACGGACGGCGTGCGGGAGGTGCTCGGGGCGCGCGGAATCGAGGCCGACGTGGTGTCGCTGGACGCTCACACGATCGAAGACATCCTCGCTTCGATCACGCAGGTGGCCCGGGCCGCCGGCAGTCCGGAGATCGCCGGGGACGCGGGTGGTTCGCTCCGGAGGCGACTCGATGCGGTGCGGGCGGCGGTACCCCACGCCGACCCGCCGCGGGTGCTCGGGATCGAGTGGTTCGATCCACCGTTCGCGCCTGGCCACTGGGTGCCGGAAATGATCGAACTCGCCGGAGGCCGCAACCTGGCGGGCGAGGCGGGGCAGCCTTCGCGGGAAGTGTCGTGGGATGAGATCAGAGGGCTCGATCCGGACGCGCTCCTCCTCATGCCGTGCGGCTACGGCCTCGACGCGTCGCGCGCAGACGCGGACGCGCACGCTGAGCGCCTTGGAGAAGTGGCGCCGCGCGCGATCGCGGAGGGCCGCGCCTGGGTCGTCGACGCCTCCTCTTACTTCAACCGCTCGGGCCCCCGTTTCGTCACCGGCGTCGAGATCCTGGGTGGATTGCTGCACCCGGACCGCGTCCCCACCCCGGATGCGGAGGTCGCCGCCGTGTGGACGCCTCCGGCCTGATTGGTCCCCTCAGGTCTTCCCGGGGACCATCACGAACGGAGGCGCCACCGTCCTCGGAGGTCAGTCGAAGTTGACCTGGCGCACCTCTTCGACTCCGTCGAGGTCCTCCAACTCGCGCAGCGTCGCCGCCGGCAGTTCCTCGTCGATCCTCACCACGCCGAAGGACTGGCCACCGCCCTTTCGCCGCGCGAGGTGGTATTCCGCGATGTTCGCGTTTGCCTCGCCGAGCACCGTCCCCACGGCGCCGATCACGCCCGGCTGGTCGCGATTGCGGATGAGGAGACAGGTGCCGCGGGGCTCCGTCTCGATGCGGAAGGTACCGACCCGCACGATCCGCGGTTCCATCCGGGATCCCATGAGGGCCCCGCCCACGACCATGCCCCTCCTGCCTCTGCTCCTGCCCCTGCCCGTGGCTCCCCGCGAAGCCGCGGAGAGTTCGACGTAGTTCGTGTAGTCGCCCACGGCCTGCGTGCGTACCCGCACGATCTCCAGGCCCCGCTCCGCCGCGATCGAGAGAGCGTTCACGACGTTGAGCGGGGGATCGACGCGGCGTTCGAGGAAACCGACGGCCACGCTCGCCGCGAGGGGTCCGAGCACACCGTCCCGGGGTCCTCCGTAGCGCACGTCTATCCGGCTCGGCGGTGCGTCCTCGAGTCCGGCGAGGAGGCGTCCCAGACGGTACCCGAGATCCATGATGGGTCCCGCCCCGTCGCGGTCCTCCGCCTCGAAGGGA
Source organism: Gemmatimonadales bacterium (assembly GCA_009841005.1). Lineage (GTDB taxonomy): Bacteria > Gemmatimonadota > Gemmatimonadetes > Palauibacterales > Palauibacteraceae > Palauibacter > Palauibacter polyketidifaciens. The sequence goes on along the minus strand of VXMR01000102.1, from coordinate 20,068 downwards.
GCGTTCAGCGCGGCGCTGTAGTCGCCGTCGACGAGCGCGTCGCGCACGGAGATGGCGATCTGCCGGGAGACCTGACGCTGGGCTTCATACGTGGACGCGCCCAGATGCGGGCTGAACACGAGTTGCGGGGCATCCCGCAGCGGGCTGTCGGCGGGGAGCGGTTCCGTCTCGAACACGTCGAGGCCGGCGGCTCCCAGATGGCCGCTGCCGAGCGCCTCCGCCAACGCCGCCTCGTCCACGAGTCCGCCCCTTGCCGCGTTCACCAGGATCGAGCCCTGGCGCATGGCCGCGAGCTCCTTGCGGCCGATGAACCCGCGGTTCTCCTCGGAGAGGGGAACGTGCAGCGTGATCGCGTGGCAGGCCGGGAGGAGTTCGTCCAGGCTTGCGAGTTCCACGCCCAGATCGCTCGCACGATCGGCGCTCACGAAGGGATCGTGGGCCACGACGCGCATCCCGAACGCCCGCGCCCGCCACACGACCTCCGCCCCGATCCGCCCGAGTCCGATCACGCCGAGCGTCTTCCCGCTCAACTGGATCCCGCGCAACTCCTTGCGCCTCCACTCTCCGGCGCGGATGCTCGCGTCCGCCTCCGTGATCCGGCGGGCCGCGGCGAGGAGCAGGGCGAAGGCGAGTTCGGCCGTGGACTGCGTGTTCGCCGCGGGCGCGTTGAGCACGGCGATTCCGCGACGCGTGGCGGCGGGGATGTCGATGTTGTCCACACCCACGCCCGCGCGCCCCACGACCCTCAGCCGGTCGGCGGACTCGATGAGGTCGGGGGTCACCTTCGTGCGGGATCTCACGATGAGCGCCGATGCGCCTTCGAGCGCGCTGCGGAGCGCCTCGCGATCCGATTCCGTGTGATCCTCGACCGCGAGCCCGGGGGCGGCCCGCAGCGTCTCGATCCCGTCCGGGAGGAGGGGATCCGCAAGAATGACGCGAAGGTCGCCGCCCTTCGACTCGCTCACGGGATTCCGCTCACAGGACTTCGTCGAGGACGGCCAGCAGCGCTTCCAGTTCGTCGAGAGTGTGTTCGCCCATGTGCCCGATCCTGAACGACGGCTGCTTCAGGGGTCCGTAACCCGCCGCCACCGTGTATCCGTGCGCCAGAGCGCGGGTGACGACCTCGGGACCCGTCAGGCCATCCGGAAGCATGATGACCGTCACGCAGGGCGAACGGTAGCCTTCCGGCGCCAGCACGCGCCACGGGCGACCCGTTCGCGCGGCCGTATCGTCCACCCATTCGTACGTCCGGCGCGCCATCGCGTCATGCCGTTCCCAGCGCGCCTCGAGCCCCTCCTCCATCATCCGGGCCAGTTGCCGTTCGAGAGCGAAGAAGAGCGAGACAGCCGGGGTATTCGGCGTCTGCCAGCGCTCGAGGTTCTTCTCGAACTTGAGGATGTCGAAGTAGAAGCCCCGGTGCTCAACCTCCCGCGCGCGGGCGAGCGCCCTCTCGGAGGCGACGGCCAGCGCGAGCCCCGGCGGCAGCGCCACCGCCTTCTGCGACCCTGTGAGGACGAAGTCCAGCCCCCACTCGTCGGTCTTCACGGGCGCCCCGGCCAGGGATGAGACGGTATCGACGGCGATCAGCACGTCATCGAACTCGTGGACGACGGCGGCGAGGTCCTCCAGCGGATTGAGGACGCCGGTCGAACTCTCCGAGTGGACGACGGTCACGAGGTCGTACCGGCCGGGCGCCGCGGAGAGCGCGTCGCGCAGGCGCTCGGGGAGATTCGGCTCGCCCCACTCCGCCTCGAGCGCATCCGCGGGGCGCCCCGTCGCTTCGGCGATCGCGTGGAACCGCTTGCTGAACGACCCGTTCGTGAGGCAGAGGACGCGGCGGCGCGTGAGGTTCGTGATCGCCGCCTCCATCATGCCGGTGGCGGACGAGGTCGACAGGTACACCGGGCGCGACGTCCGGAAGAGCCGCGACGCGGACGGCTGCATGGCTTCGACCAGGCCCGAGACCTCGGCGCTCCGGTGCCCGACGACGGGTCGCCTCATGGCGTCGAACAGATCCGGGGGGACTTCGGTCGGGCCGGGCAGAAAGAAGCGGCCGAACGAGATGGGCGGGTTCATGGCCGGAGATGGTATCGCTCTCTGACCCCTGTGGCCAATCGTTCGCTCGCAGTCGTCGCGGAGTCCGGTTGACGCGCCGCCGGGGCAGCAAGATTTTGCGGCCCGACCAGGGGGTTCCCACATGCGATACGTCACGATCACCGACCTGTCCCCGGAAGATGTCCTCGACCGCGCGAAGGCGTTTTTCGGCCGACATTCCGGGCTCGCCGTGCGCGAGGAGACGGAGGCATCCGTCACCTTCGCCGGCGAGATCGGCCTGGCCCGGTTCGCTGTCGACCGGGCGGGCGGCCACACGAACGTCCGCATCGAGACCGACCGCGTCGTGGGCCTCGACGTGACCGACCTCGCGAAACGTTTCCTCTACACCCTCCGCAACGTCCACTGAGCGCCGCAATCGAGGCCGGCGTTGAACCCGCTCCCGAGGATCGCATGAGCGCCATCACGGTACGCCTCATCATGCCGGACCGCTGGCTCGAACACGTCGCGGAGCTGTCCGCCGACACCACCGTGGCCGACGCCAAGGCCTTCGGCATCCGCGAGATGCTCCAGCGCTCCTCCGACGACCCCGCCGACTTCTACACCGAGTTCGCCGAGCGCCGCATCCGCGACGAGACGCGTACGCTCGCGGACGTGGGTATCGGCGCGCGGGGCGTGCTCTCGATCCGGGCCTACGACCTCGGCCACTACGCCCCCTTCCGGGGCTAGGGGACGCGACAGCAGCGGCTGACGCGACGCTAGCGGTTGAAGTAGCTCCGCGTCTCGCGCCAGACGACGCCTGACAGGAGCAGGAGTCCCACCAGGTTCGGCGCGGCCATGAGGCCGTTGAGGATGTCGGAGATGAGCCACACGACATCCAGCTCCACGACGGCGGCAAGCCCGATCACGATCACGAACACGAGCCGGTAGGGACGGATCACGCGTTCGCCGAAGAGGTAGGCGAAGCTTCGCTCTCCGTAGTAGGACCACCCGAGCATCGTGCTGAAGGCGAAGGTCGCGAGGCCGAGCGCGACGACGATGTCCCCCGCGCCCGCGAGCAGGCTCGTGTCGAAGGCGAGTTGCGTCATGTTCGCGCCCTCGGCCCCCGATTCCCACGCGCCCGTGGTCAGGATCGCGAGCCCCGTCAGGGTGCAGACGACGATGGTGTCGATGAACGTCTGTGTCATGGAGACGAGGGCCTGCCGCACCGGCTCGCGCGTCTGCGCCGCGGCGGCGGCGATCGCCCCCGTCCCCAGCCCGGATTCGTTCGAGAAGATCCCGCGTGCGACCCCGAAGCGCATCGCCTGGAGCACGGTGTAGCCGAGCGCGCCGCCGGCCACGGCCTGCCCCCCGAACGCATGCTCGAACACCAGCCGGAAGGCCGCGGGGATCTCCGCCGCGTTTGATATGAGGACGACGCCGGCGACGCCCATGTAGAGGACGATCATCGCCGGCACGATGACGCTCGCCACCCGCCCGATGGACCGGATCCCTCCGATGATGACGAGCCCGACGGCTCCCGCGGTGACGAGTCCCATGATCCAGTGCGGCACATGGAACGACTCGTTCATGGCGTCCGCCACCGCCTGGGACTGGACGCCGTTGCCGATGCCGAACGCGGCGAAGGTCGCGAAGAGCGCGAAGGCGATCGCGAGCCCCCGGCCGACCGGGCTCCGCCCGAGACCGTGCTCGAGGTAGTACATCGGGCCGCCCGCCTTCTCGCCCCGGGCATCCGTCTCCCGGAAGCGGACGCCGAGCACCGCTTCCGCGTACTTCGTCGCCATCCCGAGGAGTCCCGTCACCCACATCCAGAAGAGCGCCCCTGGGCCACCTGCGCCGATGGCCGTCGCGACGCCCACGATGTTCCCGGTGCCGACCGTTGCGGCCAGCGCGGTCATGAGCGCCTGGAAGTGCGAGATGTCGCCCTCGCCCTCCGGTTCTCGGCGCTTGACGAGCGCCAGCCAGAGCGCGTGCCCGAGGCGGCGGAACTGGAGGCCCCGCAGCAGCAGCGTGTAGACGAGGCCGGTGGTGAGGAGGAGGATGATGAGGGGGACGCCCCACACCCAGGCCTGAATCGCCTCCAGCAGTCCGTGGGGGGACCCCGCGTCAGCTGCGGTAATTGCTGTCACCTCGTGCTGGAAGTCGCCAGGGGAGAGCGCGCCGGCCGGCTGCGGCGAGCGGACTGTGACGTTAGACATGCCTCGGAGCCGCCGTCAACGTAACGGGTGGCCGGGCGGGCCCTGCGATCCGGGGCGCATCCGGGTCCCGGGAGGTGGGACTCGGACGGATCGGGCCGCACTTTGGGCGAACGGACGCCTTGCGTACCTTCCCCACCCATGCGGGCGACCGCCCGTTCACGACCTTTGGCCATTCGTTCCCGGGGATCCCGCTCTTGGACAAGGACCAGCCGGCAGGCGCGGCGGAAACGGCCCCGCCGCCTTCGGAGGCGTTCGATGCCCTCGCGGGGGCGATTGAACGAGGGCGTCACGTCGCCCTCGTTGCGGCCGAGGGGGCGGGCCTGGCCAGGGTCTACGCGGCGGCCGCCGTGCGCGACCTCGCCGCCGGCGAGGCGGACGGACGCGCCTTCGTGCTCACCGCAACGGTGGACCGCGCGCGGCGTTGCGCGTCGCGCATGCATGCCGTGGCCCGCGCCGACGGGCATGAGGTCGTGGTTGTTCCGGGCGCCGGCACCGGGGCGGTGGGGCGGGCGCCGATCCTGGTCGGGCCACCGGCCGTGCTGCTGGAGGGCGTGCGGAGAGGCGACATCCCGGCGGCGGCGCTGTGCACCCTGGTCCTCGATGATGTGCGTGCGCTCGAGCCGGCGCGGGCGGCCGTCGAGGCCGTGGTGCAGGCCTCCGGAGACGGGGCCCGTCGGATCGCGACGACCCACGCCCGCGATGCAGGGTTCGACGAGCTGGTCGAGCGCTGGCTGCCGCGCGCGCGTCGGTGGCCGAACGAGCTGTTCGCCGAGCCGCGGGCCGGGGAGTCGGGCGCCGGACGCGCGGCGGGCACCCCGGTCGCCGTCGCGAGCCGGGCGACGCGCGAGGGCCGGCTGGCCCGCCTGGCCGAGTTGCTTCACGACCTCACGCGGGCCGGCACGGGAGCCGGAGCGGCGACTGCCGTCAGCGTCGAGACGGCTCCCGGCGCCGTCGCCGATGTGCGCGCCGCGCTCTCGGTGGCCGGGCTGCGCGTCGCCGCGGCCGAGGGAGCCGGTGCCGCCGAAACGGACGACGGCGTGACGGTACGGGTCGGGGCGTGGGGCGAGATCGACCCCGCCGCCCATGCCGTCGCGTTCGAACTGCCGCCCGCGCCGGAGCCCCTCGCCCGCGCGGCGGCGGCCGCCGAGCACTGCTACGCCATCGTCGACACCCTGCACGAGCAGCAACTCGAACTGACGGCGTCGCGGGCCGGGCTGCGGCTCGCACCCCTGGCCGAGCCCGCGGACCCCGCGCTCATGGACGACGTGGCCGCCTTCCGCGCCCACGTATCCGCCGCGCTGGAAGAGCAGGATCTCGCGAGCGGCGCGCTCCTCCTCGCCCCGCTCCTGGAGGAACATGGCTCCGCACGAGTGGCCGCCGCGCTGGCCGGACTCCTCCGGGCAGCGGATCGAACCGCCCTGCGGGCCGGCGAAGCGGCGCCCGGCCAGGCGCCTCGCGGCGGCGCGCCGACCCGGGACGCCGCGGGGGCACCCACCGACGCCAGCGCCCGGCGCGCCACGCGACCCACCTGGACCAAGGTCTTCGTCGGCGTCGGGAAGCGGGACGGCGCCGGCCCCGGCGACCTCGTCGGCGCCATCACGGGCGAAACCTCCGTTGCGGGCGGACAGATCGGGCGCATCGACATCCGGCAGAACTTCACCCTCGTCGACATCGATTCGCTGGCCGCCGACGCGGTGGTCCGCGGCCTCGACGGCAGCCGGATCAAGGGCCGCCAGGTCGTCGCGCGCCTGGACCGCGGGGCGCGACAAGGCGGATGAGCCCGCTGCGGCGCCTGTTCGACTTCAGCCGGTTGGAAGGCCGCCTCCTCGGGGCCGTCCTCTTCACGGTGAGTATCACGATCATCGGGACGATCGGCTTCGCCGCCATGCCCGACTACAATCTGTCCGACGCATTCTTCATGACCGTGATCACGGTCTCGGCGGTCGGGTACGGCGAAATCCGGACCCTCACCGATGGCGGCCGCATCTTCGCGAGTTTCATGATCGCGGGCGGGATCATCACGCTCGCGATCTGGTTCGCCCTCATCACCGCCACCCTCGTCGAGATGAACCTGACCCAGTCATTCAAGAAACGAAGAACGATGAAGAGGATCGACGACCGCAGGGACCATGTGATCCTGTGCGGCGCAGGCCGCACCGGCCTGGCGGCGCTGAAGAGGCTCGCCACGCGCGGGACCCCCTACGTCGCCATCGAACGCGATCCCGCGCAGATCCTGGAGGCACGCCGGATCGACCCCGACGCGCTGATCATCGAGGGGGATGCGACCGATGACGACACACTCATGGCGGCGGGGATCCAGCGTGCGCGCGGGCTCATCGCCTCGCTGAGCGCGGACACCGACAACGCCTTCGTGTGCCTGGCGGCGCGCGAGTTGAACGCGGATCTCACCATCGTGGGGCGGGCCCGTTCAGAGGAAGCGGTGAGCAAGCTCAAGAAGGCGGGCGCCGACCGCGTCGTCACCCCCAACTCGACCGGCGGCATCCAGATGGCCTCGCTCGTCCTGCGGCCCGACGTCACGCTCTTCGTCGACTTCGATACCCCCGGCGACGCCGGCGGCATGGGGCTTCTCCTGGAGCAGGTGTCCGTGCCGGAGTCTTCCGAGGTCGCCGGACTCACCCTCGCCGAAGCGAAGATTCAGGCCAAGACGGGCCTGCTCGTTGTCGCGATCCAGCGTGGAGGCGAAGGGGGCGGCGACGCCGAGGGCTTCGTATACAACCCGGGACCGCAGGAGAAGCTGCGGGCCGGCGACGATCTCGTGGTGCTCGGACCTCGGTCCAGCTTCGCCGAACTGCGCGACTTCCTGAGTTGACCCGCAGCGCGGGGGGCGCGTGGGCGTCGCCGAGTCGCCCGGGAGCGTGAGCGGCCCGGGAGCGTGAGGCTCAGAGCTTCTCGGGATTCTCCTGGAAGAAGGGCGCCCACTTCTCCTCCGGCGATGGCGGGGTCAGCAGACTCACCACGATGAGGAGCCCCAGCGAGATGAGGACGCCGGGGATCACGATGTAGTCGCTCGAGGCGAAGTCGAACGCGGTCCCGCCGATCGTGGCGGTGAAATTCACGCCCAGCCGGGACAGAACCGCGATCCCGACGATGCTCCCGAGTCCGCCGGCAATGCACGCCATCCCTCCCTGCGGCGTGACGCGGCGCCAGAGGAAGGCGGCCAGGAGCGCGGGCGTGAGGCTGGCTCCAACCAGCGAGTAGGCGAACAGCGCCATCTCAAGCACCGTATCCCACTGAGTGAGCAGTACGAGTCCCAACGCTCCGAACAGGACGACGCAGAGCCGTTGCAGCGTCAGCTTCCGCCCCTCGGTCGCGTCCGGATCCACGAAGCGTTCGTAGAGGTCCCGGCTCACGTTCGTCGAGGGCACGAGCAGGAAGGTGTTGCCCGTCGAGAGCACGATGGCGACCGCCGCGGCGAGGAGAATCGCACCTCCGATGATCGGCAGGCCGTTGGCGGCGATGTGAAGGATGATCGTCTCCGACGCGGCGAGGCCGACGTGCGATACCTGCGTCGGGTCCGCGAGATCCGGGAAGACCGCCCGGCCCACGATCGCGATCAGCGCCAGCGTCGTCTCGATGAAGACGACCCCGAGGAACATGCCGACCACGGCCTTCTTCGCCGACCCGGCGTCCTTGGCGGAGAAGAACTTCTGATACATCCCGCTCTCGCCCAGGATGAGCAGGAAGGTGGGCATCGCGACGCCGATGACCCAGAGCACGTTGTGTCCCCCGAGCACCGTGAGGTGGCCCTCGGGCAGCCCGGCCGCGACCGCGCCCACGCCGCCGTTGGAGAGAACGAGATAGGGGAGGCCGATGACGATGCCGAGGGTGATGATGATCCCGTTCAGGAGATCGACGGAAACGATCGACACCATCCCGGCGAGCGCCGTGAACGCCACGATCGTGACGCAGGTGATGATCATCCCCGTCGTGGGCGAGATCGCGCCGTCGGTAACGATGCTCAGGATCCAGCCGCCGCCCTGGAACTGGTAGGCGGCGATCGTGACGTAGGCGAGGATGATCGCGACCGTGCCGAGGATGCGCGCCGCCGCGTTGTAGCGCTGTTCGAGCAGGTCCGGGACGGTATACTTCGCGATCGAGCGCACGCGGGGGGCGAGGTAGAAGGCGACGAGGAGCCCGACCCAGGCGCCGAAGGAGAACCACAGCTCCGCGATCCCCGTGCGGTAGGCCAGCCCGGCCCCGCCGAAGAGCGACCCCGACCCGATCCAGGTGCAGATGAGCGTCCCCACGAGGAGCGCCACCGGCACGTTCCGGCCCGCCACCATGAAGTCCGCGTGGCTCTTGATCTGCCGCGAGCGCCACACCCCGATTGCGATGAGGACGAGGGGATATCCGAAGACGGCAATCGTCAGCAGGTCCATCGATCCTCCGCTCTTTCCGTGGGGCTACTCCCCCTTCGACATCCGGCGCTTCAACTCCTCGAGCATCGCGTCCGCCCGCGCTTCCCGCAGTTCCCGCTCCGCCACGAAGTCCCGCTGCGGCGCGCCGGCCATCGGGTCGAGCGCTTCGTCCACCTGGCGACGCGCGTCGTCGAGGTCGTGGCTCCCCTCCAGCTTCTCGGCCATGCGGTCGAACGCGTCCGCCGAGTCGAACCGTTCGGAGGAGTGCTGGATCGCCTGCGCGCGCCGCTGCTGCACGCCGAGCGAATCCCGCCGGGCCATGGCGCTCTTCAGTTGTTCCGCACCCTGCGCGGCCTCGGCCTTCTGCTGCTGGAGTTCGGCTTGCGTCCCCTCGGCCTTGAGGACGAGGACCTCGAGCCGCTGGCGGTGCCGCGCCGCAAACCGGTTCGCGACCTCGACCGTCTCCGCATCCCCGATCTCCGCGGCCTTCGCCGCCCGCCGCTCCGCGACCCGGGCCGCGTCCTTTTCCCTGTCCGCCTGACGCACCTGCGACTCGAACAGCCCCTCGAGTTCGGAGATCCGTGCCCGCGTGTCGACGAGTTCCTGGCGCATGGCGCGGATGACGCGGTCGATGTCGTCCTCGGACGCACCGGGCTGCTTCGCTTCCATCCGGTCGAGCGCCTCGTCGACCATCTGCCTCAGTTTCCTGAACATGGCTCTGAGTTTAGCAGCCCCCGGCAAAACGCCGCCACCATCGGTGCGTCGGATCCAGCACCCGGCCCCGCCGCTTGCGATACATACAATACCCATGTATAGTATTTATTCGGGAACAACACCGAGCGACACCGGGCACGGAGTGAATGGCGGTGAGCCACGCGGGAACGCATGCGATGGGGATCGCGGAGGGGACGAAAAACGACCTCGGCCGTCGGTTGGCCCGCATCCGGGGACAGGTCGGGGGCATCGCCCGCATGGTGGAGGATGAGCGGTACTGCCCGGACATCCTGCAGCAGTTCGCCGCCGTTCACTCCGCGCTCCGCGCGGCCGAGAAGGAACTCCTGCTGAACCACCTCGAGCGGTGCGCCACGCACGCCATCGAGGAACGCGGCGACGACGCCGCGCGGGTGCGCGCGGAGATTGCGGATCTCTTCATGCGCTTCGCCGGCAAGTAACTTCGCCCGCAAGTAATACGGGAAGGATGACCATGGACGCCTCGAGCCCCGCCGCGAGCCCCGCCAGGAAGACGTACCGGATCGCCGGCATGCACTGTGCCGGCTGCGTCGGCTCCGTAGAGAGGAGTCTGAACGCGGTCGACGGCGTGGAGGCGTCGGTGAGCCTGCCGGCCGAGTCCGCGACGCTGACGCTCGCCCGGGATGTGCCCTTCGAGGAACTCACGGCCGCCGTCGAGGGGGCCGGCTACGAGATCGAACCCATCGCGGACGTGGACCGCGGAGAGGCCGAGCGCTCGCGCCTTGCGGAGGCGGAGGCCCGCTCGCGAGAGGCGCGGAAAACCATGTGGGCCGCGTGGGCGCTCACCGCCCCGGCCATGGTGTGGATGCTGCCGGAGATGATCGCCGGGGTGCGATGGCCGTCGCCGCTCCTCTTCGATCTCGGCGTTACGGTGCTCGGGGCCGCCGTCCTCGTCGGGCCGGGCCGGCCGACGCTTCGGAGCGCGTGGCGCTCGGCGCGCGGCCGCATGCCGAACATGGACGTCCTCATCGCGCTCGGAGCCGGCGTTTCCGTGCTCACGGGGGTGTGGGCGGTCCTTCACGTCCTCGGGTTCGCCCCGATGATCATGAACTTCGCGCCGGTGGGCGCGATGATCGCCGCGATCCACCTCACGGGCCGCTACGTGGAGGCGAAGGCGCGCGGCCGTTCCTCGTCGGCGATCCAGGCACTGCTGTCGCTCGAGGCGCCCACGGCCCGCGTCGAGCGGAACGGTGCGGAACTCGAAATCCCGACCCGTGACGTCGCGGTGGGCGACGTGATGATCATCCGCCCGGGCGAGAAGATCCCCACCGACGGCGTCGTCCTCGAGGGGAGGAGCGCGGTCGATGAATCGCTCGCGACCGGCGAGTCGATCCCGGTCGAGAAGGAACCCGGCTCCCCCGTCCTCGGTTCGACGGTCAATCACTCCGGCGCGCTCCGGGTGCGGGCGACGGGCGTGGGCGAGGACACCTTCCTCTCCAACGTCATCCGCCTCGTGGAGGAGGCGCAGGCGAGCAAGGTCCCGATCCAGGAGTTCGCGGACCGGGTGACCGCCATCTTCGTGCCCGTCATCCTCGTCGTCGCGCTGGCGGCCTTCGCGGGCTGGTTCGTAGTGCCCGGAGTCTTCACGGAGGCCGCCCGCTGGGCGTCGGGGTTCATCCCGTGGGTGAACCCGGAACTGGGCCGGCTCTCGCTCGCCCTCTACGCGGCGGTCGCGGTGCTCGTCATCGCCTGCCCCTGCGCGCTCGGGCTCGCCACCCCCACGGCGCTCATGGTCGGGACCGGCCTCGGAGCCACCCGCGGCGTCCTCATCCGGGACGGGGCCGCCGTCCAGACGCTGGACCGCGCGGACACGCTCGTTTTCGACAAGACGGGCACCCTCACCCGCGGCGCCCCGCGCGTGGTCGAAGTGTTCGTGCAAGCCGGTCCGGTGGCGAACCCGGACGCAGGGATCGATCCGACGAGTGCCGCCGATGCGGAAGCCCGGCTGCTCGCACTCGCAGCCGCAGTCGAGGACGCGTCGGAGCATCCGCTCGCCCGCGCCGTCGTCGAGGAGGCGCGCGGGCGCGGCATACCCCTCTCCCGGGCGGGCGGCGTGGAGGCCCGGGTCGGGATGGGCGTCGTCGGCGAGGTCGATGGCCAGCGGGTCTCCGTGGGGAGCGCGCGGCTGCTGCGCGAGGAAGGCATCCCGGAGGAAGACGTCGCCGAGGTGGAGCGGCGTTTCGGCGACGCCGCGCGCACGATCGCCTGGGTGGCCGCCGGCGGGCGGCTGCTCGGCGCGATCGCGATCGCCGACCCGGTGAAGGAGGACGCGCGGGAAACCCTCCTCGAGCTGAGCCGCCGCGGCTTCCGCACCGTGATGCTTACCGGCGATCATGAAGCCGTGGCGGCCGCCGTCGCCGAGCACCTCGGCATCGACGACTTCCGGGCCGGGCTGCTCCCCGCCGACAAGGTCGACGCCGTACGGCAACTCCGCGCCCACGGCCGCACCGTGGCCTTCGTCGGCGACGGCATCAACGACGCCCCCGCCCTCAAGGCGGCCGACGTCGGCATCGCCGTGGGGACCGGCACCGACATCGCGATCGAAGCCGCGGACGTCACCCTCGTGCAGGGGGACCTGCGCTCCGTGCTGCGCGCCACGAAGCTCGCCCGCGCCACCTTCCGCAAGATCCGCGAGAACCTCTTCTGGGCCTACGTCTACAACGTCGTCGCGATCCCGGTCGCCTTCCTCGGCCTCCTCCACCCCGTCCTCGCGGAGGCCGCGATGGCGCTGAGTTCGATCTCCGTCGTCACGAACGCGAACCGCCTCCGCCGCACCCGCCTGTAGCGGACCGTGGCGGGCGCTTCGCGACGGGCGGCGCGACGTTGCCTTTGCCCGTGCCGGCGCGCATCATAGGCGCCGGTTCGACGGTTCATCCGGTTTTCTTCCGAGAGAGGTTCGATGGCCTCACGCTGGGTCGGTCTCGCATTGGGACTCTGGTTCCTGGGCGCCCCGTTCATCTGGGGATACCCGTTCGGTTTCCTGTGGTGGCACAGCGTGGTGCTCGGCGGTTCCATCCTCGTCGTCACCATCACCTTCAACCTCGGCATCAACCGGATCAGCGGCTGGGGTCTCATCGCCCTCGGCGCCTACAGCATGCTGTCGCCCTTCATCCACGGGTATCTCGCCAACGCGCAGGCCCTGTTCAACGACCTCATCTTCGGCGTCATCACCGTGGGCACCGGCACCGCGATGGGCGGAGCGGGAATCGAACACTCCGACGAGGCCCCCAGCACCGCCTGACCCCTGCGGACGTTCCCGCGGGAACGTCAGTTGTCGCAGCGGCGTAGGTCGCGGCCGGAGCGGTCGTCGGGCTCGAGGACGAGGAGGACGCGGGCCTGCCCGGCCTCCGAGACGACGACCCGCGGCGTCGGGGACCCGAAGCCGCCGCAATCGGCCCGCACCTGGTACGCGCCGGGCGGCAGGTCCTCCATCGCGAAGCGGCCGGCAGCGTCGGTCACGACGCGGACATCGGTGCCGACCAGCATGACGGGCACGGCCGGGAACCCCCGCCCCGTGTTCCCGTTCACGACTCGCCCGGCGACGGATCCCGGCATTGTGACGGGGACGATCAGACGCGGCGCGGCGCCGGATTCGGCGCGGAGGGTGGCGGCCTCTCCCAGGTGGGGACCGTAGGAGGGCGCGAGCGTGACGTCGGTTTCCGACGGCAGATCGCAGAGCCGGAAGCGGCCGGTCGAATCGGACCGCACTTCGATCTCACGGGGTTCGGGCGGCCCCTCCTCGCCGGCCGGCGCGAACGACGCCCGGATGCGGGCCGCCGGCAGCCGCACCTCGGTGAGCCGGTCCTCGACGGTCCCGTCCAGCGTCACTGCGCCGGCACCGCCGGCCGGCTCGCAGAGCTTCACGTCGATCTGCGGAACCTCTCCCCCCATCTGCGCCATCCAGTCGGACCACAGGATGATGACGCCGCAGAAGATCGTGATGTCGTTGAGCGCGAAGAGCGGGATGGGAGACGACGGCAGGTACAGTTCGGCGGCGCCCAGATCCGTCACGGACAGTTCGTCCAACAGGTACGCGGCCGGCCCCACGGGGGACTGGTACGTGCCGGCCGGATTGAGCGACGCCGGCTTGCTGGTCCCCCAGCCAGAAACTTCGCCGATGAACTTCCGGTCGTACCAGACCTGCACCGTGGGACACCGGGACAGGGGCGCACGCTGCTGCAGGTTTGACAGGAAGTGCGACAACCGCGTGAAGCCCGCGCTTCGGGTTCGGATCCACTCGGGCTCGAAGTACGTGCCCCAGCCCTCCTCCAGCCGGTCGTAGAAGCCCGTCTCGACCAGGCGGAGCGGCCGGCCCTCGACATCGACCTCGAGCGGCGCCACCTGGACCGGGTCCAGCGACAGCCGCACATCGAGCGGGGCCGGCCCGTCCGGCCCCACCGCCAGCGGCACGCTGTACGCGGCGAACCCGATGCGCCGCACGCCGAGCACGTACTCGCCCGGCGCAATGCCGTCGAAGGCAAAGGCGCCGCTTGGGCCGGTGACGGTTTCCGCCACTACGACGTCCCCTCCCGCCAGTCGTACCGCCGCGCCCTCGACGGGCACGCCTGTGTCCTCGGCGCGGACCACACCCGCCACCCGGCCCGGTTCCTGGCCCGTCGCCGCCAGCGGCCATCCGACGCTCAGCGCGAGCGCCATGAACGCCAGGCGCCGCATCACAGCTCGCCCGCACGACCGCGCGCAGCCTGTCGCGGTGGCACCGATCTTCCAACCTCCCTCTCGGGTAGCCCGGAACTTCCCCTTCCTCCTCTACTCCAGATTGAGTCTGACGCCTGCGGGCGTGTGGGGCGAGTAGCACCGCCGGACCCGCACGTTCCCGCGGGAACGTCTCCTGGCGCCGTTCCACACCCAGCGCCTGTTCAACAAGAAGAACACCTTCACGCTATGCCCGATCCGATCCGAGAGGATGGCGCCACTTCAGCCCCTCGAATCGGCTGAAATCACGGTCGGTCGTCACCCACTCGCACCCGCTCTCGATCGCGATGGCCGCCAGGTATGCATCCGGGACCAGGTTTCCCCTCGCCCCGGCCTGTTGGCACAGCCGTACGAAGATGGCCCAATGACGGGTTCCGGGCATCACTTCGATGCAGTTGGGCCGCTCCCGGAGCTGCTCCGCGAACGCCGTCGCCTCGGACAGGATACTCGGAGTCTTGAAGACCTTCGGGTGCGTGACCACGCGGATGAATCCGCTGAGAACCAGCGGGCTCAACCCGAACGCTGCATCGGAGTCCACCTCGGAAACCAGCCAGTCGAGATATCGCTGATGATCCGGAGCATCCTCGCGATGGGCATAGACGAGGATGTTGACGTCAGGAAGGATCAACCGCCGCCTTCCATGAGTTCGATGAGGGCCGCGGAATCGTCGAGGTCAACACCGGGCAGCAGGCCGCCCTCCCCCGTGGTCACCAGAGCAAGCGGCGCGGGCGGGTTCGAGGTTCGGTCCCTGTACCGCCGAAGCCGTTCCCGCAGGGCCTCCGCAATGACGGCCGTCACGGTCGTCCCCGACTCGAGCGCATGACGCTTCACCGCTCGCATGAGATCATCGTCCAACCGAACCGTAGTACGCATGACATATACGCATATCTTGCCGGCGTCGATATGTCAACGTGAAATCCGCGAGGAGGCTCACCGGCCCACCACGGCGACCCCGGACACCGCGGGTCCGCCCGCCGCCCGACCCCGCACGACCACGGTGCCAGGGCCGGTTCTCGTGTACATGTGCCTTTGGTGGACAGGCCAACAAGCGCGGCGACCCCGCAGCGTACGTGCGCATCGCCCAATCTCTGCTCTCCTTGCCAGACGTTCCCGCAGGAACGCGCGCTACTCCGGCTCGAGGCCCAGTGCGCTCACGAAGCGTCGTCCGGTTCAGGGTCGCGGCGCCGGTGAAGAACCCGACGCGTCTCCTTTGTTTCTTTGACTGACCTGATCCTATCGGATGATTCGGAGACGCACGACGTACTGGAGGTCAAGCGCATCCCGTGAGACGCCGATGACCGTCTCTTCCCCGAACACCGGCGGGGGTCTCGTGTCCAGGGGAACCGGAGATGCGATCCTGCCGATGTAGACCCCGGACTCGTCAAAGACGTCCCATTCCCGCACGGCTCCCGTTTCCGTAGCGACCCACAGCCACCCATTCGCACCCGAGTGAATGGAGCGGAGCGAGAGCTTGTGGTCCGGCAGGTTGTCCGGCGGCACGCCGGTCGCGGCGGCGATCTGTTGCCGATCATGACCAACAAGCGGGGCCGGGGGGCGACGCAGCCGTATGGTCTTTGTGGTGTCACCCTGATACGTGACCCTGTGCAAATCGAAGATCGCCTGGTTCGCCACCCAAACGTCTCCAGCGCCGTCGACGGTGAGCGCGATTGCCGGCGAGTGAGGAACGGGCGATGTCTCCCTTAGGTTGCCGGTGGTGCGAGAATAGGTCTCGACCGGTCGTTCCAAACGAGGCACTAGAAACGTATCGGGCGCTGCGAGCGTCGCGCCGTTGCTGTGCCGGACCAGGAACCTGGGGCGCAAGGGCGGTATCGTCCCGTCCGGCACCGCGAAGGGCACGGCCCAGCGATGGACGTGGCCATGGCTGTCGACCCAGAGCGGCCACGGGAACCGCGCGCTCATGGAGGGGCCCAGCGAAAGCGATGCCCGAACCGCACCGGTCGAGTCGAACAGGGTCAATCGGCGCGCGCGGGCATCCATGGCCCAGAGGGAGTGGCGCGATCGCACGATACCGGCCAGCATGGCGAACTCGCCTGGGCCGCTCCCTTCGCGACCGACCGACTGAAGACACTCGCCCTGCGGTGAGAAAACGCGAATGATGTTTGCGCCCAAATCGGCCACATAGATTCGCCCAGGATCGTCAACGGTAACGGAGATCACGTCGCCGAAGGCGTCGCAGTCGCCCTCCACCGATCCGATGCGCAACTCCTCAATCAGCGTGAAGGTGGGTGCTACGCGCGACGAAGGCGAGTCTGGACTGGAGACGACGACCCGTCCGCCACGGAGCGTATCCACCCACACTCCGTCCGCACGGGCCGGCGCCTCTTCGCAGCTCGAAAGGGAGAGGATCCCACAGACGATGGCGATCCACAAGACGAAAACGTCGAATCGCCACCGCCGCATGGGGTGCATCAACCCAGACTCAGTGCCGGGCAGTTCCAGTCGGCCGGGCTGCCGATCGGCGCTTCGCTCACGGGTTCCAAGACCTCCGGCGGCCGCTTTGCCAACTGTAGCCTGAGGGTCAGGACCTCCGTGCCCTGTCGTTGGACGCTGACTGTGTACCAAGTGCCCTCGGACCCCGGTGGGAATGGCGCGCCGTGGCGCGTGTCACGCCCGTTGACGCTGAGCAGTTCATCGCCCGGCTGCAGTCCGGCAAGGTGTGCGGGAGAGCACGGCCGAATGCGACTCACTCTCGGCCATCGTCGTGCCTCTCGACTAGGTTCCGCAGCATCCGGCACCGTCCAGGCCATGCCGATCCACAATCCATCCATGCCCATGCGACTGGGGACCGACACCCCCTGAGCCGCTACGCCATCCGCCAGTACAGCCAAGGCAGCCAGGGTGAGGCACGCTACCTTTCCCGCTCCCATTCCCGAAAAAGTCGTCATCGCAGGTTGAAGAAGTCGTCGTTGCACCCAAGCTCCTCGACGTGCACGCCGTCGTCATCGCACCAGAAGTCCATCCAGCCGCCGACCCATCCGCACTCCTCACGGATCCTACCCCTTGCCCAGTCTCGATCGTTCTCCGTGCATTCGAACAGTTCGCACGACGCTTCCGAGGCCACGATGTCGGAGTTGGCGACCGTCGTGTCGACGGATTCGAGCAAGGCCGGTGGTGCGGACGCCTCGGTCACCGGGACGGACGCCGCGGACAGAGGCATGGCGATAATCAGGGCGAGCAACACGACTCCGAGACCGATTTGTGGGCGATTCGACCTTGTCCTGACTCCTTCGAAAAGTGGAGGGGCTCGTGCCCCGGGGATCCGTACCCGAGGCTCGTACATGGACACTACGGGGCAGCAACCGGCGTCGGGTAGATGCAATATCGGTGAATCTTTGACGAAATCGGTGTAGTGCTGGCCGCATGTGGTTTCAGGCGTTCCGTGAACCGAAGTCCGCTACCCGGTCTTGGGGTCGCCGGGCCGCGTCGGCCGCAAGTACTGCTCCACGAGCGCTTTCAGCAGGCGGTCGGGAGCCGCCTTCTCGAGTTGTATCAGCGTGCATCCGGGCCAACGTTTCGACTTGCGCTGGAGGGTTTCGCGGGCGAAGCCGAGGCGCGGGCTGACGCTCTTCCAGTACATACCCGAGGAACGAAGTTGCCTGGCTCTCAGGATCACCAGAGCCTCCAGGTATTGGCTCAGGGTCGTCCTGCCGCCCTGCCAGTCGCTGAACGCCTTCGAGAGTGTGATCGGCGAGTAGCGCACGGCGGCGGCCAACTCGTTCACGCTACGCATGGGTCGGTCGGTTGCGGCGCGGAGGCTGTACTGCAGGGCAGCTTTGAGGGCGGGAGGCAGCGTCGCTTCCCCGGCTTGCTCAGCCAGGCGCAGTAGCGAGACCGACCCGCGGGCGGCTTCGATCTCGAGCGGGAGTTCGGTCTTCGAGGTCCGCGAACCAGACGACGGCCGACGTTTTGATGTCGCTCAGCTGGCTAGCCACTTCGGGTTCGCGATCGGTGACGAGGATGAGGGGAATCCAAAGCCTCTTCCGTTCGATGTCCTGCAGGAGTTCGATCGTCTCTGCCGGGATGGGATGGCGGCAACCGAGAATCAGGCACTCCAAGGGGCCATCGCCGTTCGTGAACTGAGCGGCATCCGTCACGATCCGTGCGGCGCTGCCGGCCGCTCGCGCGATCAGTGCCGCGTCGTTTTCCGAGCCCGCCAGAACGTTGATCATCCGATCCTTCTCCGAGCGTTTCTGATGCACCCCCCTACTAGTAATGGTCCTCCCGAGCATCAAACTTCGCTCGGGCTCGATGGGCGCTGGGGCCGGATGGGGGCGTCGGAATCGCCGAAAACCCGCTTGGGCTGTACGGATTCGAGCGTTCGGGCTAGGCTCCGAACTTCGTGAGCCGATCGGCGGCAGCCGTGGCGAGGCGCATGAGGTCGCAGCCTCGGACGCGGCCGTGGGCGCCTGTGCGGCATGCGGTTTCGCCGAACGTGGTGGCGGCGTCGCTGCGGGGCGGGCCGCCGTGGAGGAGGAAGGGCACGGGGTGCCAGCTGTGGCTGCTCATGACGGAGGGGGTCGAGTGGTCTCCGGTCACGAGGACGACGTCGGGACCCGCATCGACGAGGTCGGGGACGATGGCGTCCGCTTCCTCGATGGCGGCTACCTTGCGGTCGAAGTCGCCGTCTTCTCCGGCCTTGTCGGGAGGCTTGAAGTGGAGGAAGAAGAAATCGTAGTCGGCGAACCGCGCCTTCAGGGCGTCGACGAGCGGGGGGGCGCCCGCAGGCACCGTGCACGCGTCCATGCCGACGAGGCGCGCGACGCCGCGGTACATGGGGTACGCCGCGGCGGCGGCCGCGCGCATGCCGAATACGTCGGGGAAGCGGGGCCAGTCGGGCCGGCTGGAGACGCCGCGCAGGAGCGCCATGTTCGCCTGCGGCTCGCCGGCAAGCCGCTCGGCGGCCGCTTCGAGCCACGCTGCGAGGAGGCGCGCCGTCGGTTCGGCCGCCGCGTTCCGCGCCTCGGGGGCGTGGGGCGGCCGGCCGGTCATGCCAGGGTCGGTGTCGTTCACGGCGTCGCCCGCCGGGGCGTCGGGGTGCAGGACGAGGACGAAGCGGTGCTCCTTCACGTGGCGGACGGTACAGCGGGCGCCATCGAGTTCGATGCCGTTGAGCCGGGCGGCCAGGGGGGCGGCTTCCTCGCACGGGATGCGGCCCGCGCGGCGGTCGGCCACCCGGCCCTGGGCGTCGAGGGTGCAGAAGTTGGCGCGCACGGCGATGTCGCCCGGCCGGAGGGGGAATTCGATGCCGAGGGCCTCGAGCACGCCGCGGCCGATCTCGTACACGAGGGGGTCGTAGCCGAACAGGGCCAGGTGGCCGGGGCCGCTGCCCGGAGTGATGCCCGGGGCAACGGGGTCGTGGAGGCCGCACGTTCCGGCGCGCGCGAGTTCGTCCAGGTGCGGGGTGCGGGCGGCCTCGAGTTCGGTCGGCCCCCCGGGCTCGCGCGGCAGCCCGCCCAGCCCGTCGAGCACGTAGAGCAGCACCTTGCCGCCCCCGCCTCCGGCGAGACGGGCGATCCGGTCGAGTTCCATGCGGCGGAACGTATGAGCGCCCCCCGCAATCAGCCAACAGCGCGCAGGCGGACCCGCCGCAGGCGAGCGGTGCGTGGTCCGGCGGCGCGCAGGCGGGGGGCGGGCGGGTGAGCCTCGCCGTCGCGGCGGAGGGCGTCACCCGGCGCTTCGGGCGCCGCTGGGCGCTGCGCGGGGTGGACTTCGCGGTGCCGCGCGGCGCGGTCGTCGCGCTGCTCGGCGCGAACGGGACGGGGAAGACGACGCTCCTCCGCCTCATCTCGACGCTGCTCAAGCCGACGGCGGGCCGGTTGGAGGTTCTGGGCTACACCCTCCCCGCGGGCGGGGACGAGATCCGGACGGGCGCCGCGTTCATGACGGCCGGCGGGCACGCGTACGAGGAGTTGACCGGGGTCGAGAACCTGCGCTTCGCGGCCCGCATGTCCGGGA
>VXMR01000015.1 GCA_009841005.1 Gemmatimonadales bacterium | reverse complement strand
ACGCGCTGCCCTACGAGCACGTGGACCTCAGCGGCCTCTACCCGTTCGGAGTGCCGGAGAAGCGGCGGTGAGGAACTATGCCGGCTCGTTCCCCGGCTTCCACTTGATGTTGCACCCGATGCTCGCGGTCTGCGCGGCCAGCGGCGCCCGCCCCTCGAGCAGGGCGTCCGCCGCCGCGCGCAGATCCTCGCCGGTCACCCGGACCCCGCTGTTCGGGCGGGAGCCATCGAACTGGCCCCTGTACACCAGCCTGCCTTCGCCATTGTACAGAAAGAAGTCGGGCGTGCAGGCCGCGCCGTACGCCTTCGCCACCTCCTGCGACTCGTCGAAGAGGTACGGGAAGGTGTACCCCACCTGCTCGACCTCCTCCGCCATGCGCTCCGGCGAGTCCGCCGGATGGGTGGCCACGTCGTTGGCATTGATCCCGACCACGCCCAGCCCGCGAGCCTGGTAGTCGCGCGCGAACTCGGCCAGCCCGTGGCGCAGGTGTATCACGTACGGGCAGTGGTTGCAGATGAAGGCGACGAGCAGCCCGCCCTCCCCGACCACATCGGACAGCGCCCATTCCCGACCGGACGGATCGGGCAGGCGAAAGTCCGGCGCCGGCGTTCCCAGCTCCACCATGGTCGAAGGCGTGAGCACCATTAGGTCATCCCCATCCGCAAAGGTTGAACGTCTCCAGTTCGACGATCTCGAAGAGCCGCGTCCCGCTCGGCATGCACGAAAACTATGCGAAGGGCCCGGGGCCGGCAGCCCGGCCGGCGCCTCACCGAACGCGCATCTGGAAGCAGTGCCGTCCCGCGCCGTGCGCCCACAGGTCCCGAAACGCGACGTGCGCGGCCACCGGATCGTCGAGGCGGGCCGCAATGGGCGAGCCCGGGCCGTGGCAGCCCTGACAGCTCCTCTGAACGATCGAAGAGCTTCCCGTTGCCCCCCCGGAATCCGTCGCGAAGGTGGCGCACACCTTGTAGCGGCCGTCGTCGAGCGCCCGGTACTCGTACATCTCCGAGCTGGTGGGGTCGCGGGTGCTGATGTTCAGGCCGGGCTCGGCCGCCAGGTCGTCCAGCGAGGCCGGAAGCCGCCCGTGTCGCGTCCAGTAGAGATCGGCAGCCGCCGTGATTTCGTGCAGGTCGGCGAGTCGCCGGTCGTCGACCCGGCGCTCGCGCTCCTCGGCGGGAGATCCCAGGAAACCGATCCCGAAGGCCACCGCCGCGGCCACGGCGGCTCCCGAGACGCCCAGCACGATGGATCGCGTCGAGCGCTTCATTCGGCCGCCTCCTCCCTGCGCACGTCGCGGAGGAAGTACCCGAACAGCGAGCCGGTGATCGTGCCGACCGTGAGGACCTTCAGGGCGAACCGGACCGTGAGTTCGCCGCCAAGAAGGTTGTAGACGATGCTCGTGACCACGCCGATGAGCGTGGCCGCGCCCACGAAGAGGGACAGATACGTCAGCGATTGCCGAACGCGCGAGAGCCGCCGGCCCGGATCCTTCCGGACCGCGCGATCGTTCGTCCAGAAGACGAAGGCGAAGACGGGAAACGTCGCGACGAGGAAGGAGATCGACCACCGGATCTCCTCCCGCGCCATCTCAAGCGCGGCCGCGGGGGCCAGGGAAGGATCGGGAAACGCCTGGTGGATGAACGCGAACAGGAGGCTCCCGAAGCTGATCGCGCTCCCGTACAGCGTACCGAAGAGAACGAGGTAGACGAAGGCCTCGCGAGCGGACAGGTACGGGGCGGGACGCGGGACGGGAATCGGAAACGCGACGTCGGCGAAACCGTCCAGGGCGCGTCGGACCTGGTCCCGCGGCCAGCCCGCCTCGAGAAGCACCCCCTTGAGTTGCTCGCGGGGCAGGCTTCGCTCCAGGCCCGCCTTCAGGAATCCGGTAATCTCCTCGTTGCCGGCCATCTTCCCTTCCCTCCTTCGAGTGGTCGATCCGAGCTTGTTGACGCCGTCAACTTAGCGGGTCACGTTGACGATGTCAACATTGCTGATCAACCCGAGACGGATACCTTGGCCGCATGACCCGGGAAAGCACCGCGTATCACCACGGAGACCTGCGGGCGGCACTGCTCGCCGAAGCCGCCTCGATGATCGACGAGGGGGGGACCTCGAGCGTGACGATGCGCGAGATCGGGCGGCGCCTGGGCGTATCGCGGTCCGCCGCGTATCGCCACTTCGAGGACAAGTCCGCCCTCCTGGTCGCGGTCGCCGCAGCCGGTTTCGACCGCCTTCGAGACCGCCTGGAGGCGGTGGGCGCCGGAGCCCCGGACGCCGGGATCGAGCAGCTTCCGGAGGTCGGCCGGGTGTACGTGCGGTTCGCGCTCGAGAACCCGGGCCACTACCGCCTGATGTACGGCAAGGAAGCGATCACCCGCGAAGACCACCCCGAACTCCGCGAGACCGCGAACGCCCTGTTCGACGAACTCGTCCGCATCGTCCAGTCATACCAGCAGAGCGGCACGATCAGGCGAGAGGACCCGCACCTCCAGGCCTACGTCGCATGGGGCGCCGTGCATGGCCTGGCTTCACTCCTGATCGAGGGCCAGATCCTCACCGCCGTGGACGTCGACGCCCTGATCCGCCAAACCACCTCCACCCTCCTCGACGGAATGCGCGCCAACCGCTAGCTGTAGATGCCAGGGACGTTGTTGACCCTTGGCCCGACGAGTTGTTGCAGG
>VXMR01000011.1 GCA_009841005.1 Gemmatimonadales bacterium | reverse complement strand
GCGACGTGAGACTCGGCGGCACCTCGAAGGCGTTGGCTTCGATCACCGCGTCGAGAAGTTGTTCGCCGACTTCCTCCTCCGCCTGACGTTCACCGCGTGCCAGGAGTTCCTTTTCGACCGCTTCACGAAGCGCCGCCAGCGTCTCGAAATTTCCGATCTCGCTCGCGAACTCGTCCGTGAGCTCCGGCAGCTCGCTGGCACGGACCTCGTCGAGACGGATCTGCAGCGACCGGGTGGTTCCCGCGAGTTCCGCGGCCCCGAAGTCATCCGGGTAGGAGACCGTGAACGTGCCTTCCTCGCCGGGCGCCAGCGCGAGGATCGCGTCTTCCACGTCCGGAATCGCGTAGCCCGCACCGAGCTCGAACCGGTACGGTTTCTCCTCGGCGCCGTCGCCTCCCTCGTGTTCCCTGATGGCCACGGCGACGACATCCCCGCTGCGCGGCGCCCGGTCCACGGGCTGGAGCACGGCGTTTTCCTTGCGGATGTTCTCGATGACCTCATCGACGTCCGCTTCCTCGACGGCCACATCGCGCCGCTTGATCCGGAACCCTCCGGTCCGCGCGAGTTCGACCACCGGCATCACCTCCACGTCGATGCGGAAGGAGAGCCGCTCCCCCGGCCGGTAATCCAGTTCGCTCACCACGGGTTCCCCGATAGTGGAGAGATCGTGCCGCCGCACGGCGTTCCGGTACGCCCGGTTGACGAGCGCATCGACCGTCCGTTCGTCGATGAGAGGCCCGTAGCGTTCCTCGATGATCCGCACCGGGACCTTCCCCTTCCGGAACCCCTTGATGCGGGTCGTCTTCCGGAGTCTGGCGGCTTCCCGGCGGCGGGCCGCCGCCACCTGTGCGGGGTCCACGGTCACATCGAGACGGCGCAGGTAGTCGTTCTCCCGCTTGATCGCGATGTCGAACGGATCCGTCGCGGTGGCTTGTGAATCGGCTGCGGTCAAGGTCGGTATGGCTCCCGCTCGTGCCCTGCTGCGTTCGAGTGGCGAAGTGCGAAAGGGGGGATTCGAACCCCCACGGCCAAGGGCCACCAGCTCCTAAGGCTGGCGCGTCTGCCAGTTCCGCCACTTTCGCGCGACTCCGCTCGGCCCGGCGCGGCACCGGATCGGGCGGGAATCTCGGGACCGATTGAGGCAGGGGCAAGCAAGCGCCTGCCCCCGCCCGGTTCGGCCCCGGCGGTTCAACGCTCCGGGATCACGACGCTCCGGAACTGGCTCTGCCGGCCCCCATCCGGCGTGGGGAAGCTGTACTGCAGGCTCACCGCGTCCCCGGGACCGAGTCCGGAGATGATTCGCTCGTAGTCGGCCCCCGAGCGGATCTCCTCGCCGTTGATGTCGACGATGAGCGCGCCGGGAAGGATGCCCGCCCGTCCCGCCGCGCCGCGCGAATCGGCGTCGACGATGAGGACGCCCGTGAACCCGGGATCGATCCGATAATCGTCATGGCGCGCTTCGAGTTGCCTGTCATCCCGGACTTCGAGGCCGAGGACGTCACCCGTCGGTTCGGGCGCTTCGGGGCGCGCCGCGAGCCGGGGAGGCAAGTCGCTCTCCGCCGGAATGAGACGGACGCGCGCCTGATCGCGCTCCAGAGTGGCGCGGCGCACGACGTCCAGTTCCACCGTCTCCCCCGGCTCGAAGGCGCGGATCCGCCGCTGCAACTCCGACACGCCGGAGACGGGTTGTCCCGCCACGCCCACGATGACGTCCCCGCCTTCGAGTCCGGCCAGCCGGGCGGGACTGTCATCGAAGGAAAAGGTCTGGATCTTCGCCCCCCCGACTCGATCGAGTCCGTAGAAGGCGGCGTCCGCTGCGTTGACATCCGTGATCGAGACGCCAATGAGGGCCCGGCGGACTTCCCCGAACTCGATGAGATCGTCGACGACCTCCCGCGCGAGTTCGATCGGCACGGCGAAACCGTACCCCTGGTAGTTTCCGGACGTCGAGAGAATCGCGGTGTTGATGCCGATCACCTCCCCCGCGGCATTCACGAGCGGACCGCCCGAGTTGCCCCGGTTGATGACCGCGTCGGTCTGAATGAAGTCCTCGATCGCGAGTGGGGAGCGGTTCTGCAGGATGCGGATGTTGCGCCCCTTGGCGGAGACGATCCCCGCGGTCACCGAAGAGAGGAGCGGCCCCGTCTGCGTGCGGAAACCGGGGCTCCCGATGGCGAGCACCCACTCCCCGACCCCCGTCTCGTCGCTGGAGCCGATCGGCAGGACGGAGATGTCGTCCCCCTCGAGGCGAAGCAGCGCGACGTCCGTCTGCGGATCTTGCCCCACCAGCTCCACGTCCTCGAAGACCCGTCCGTCGTGGAGTTCGATGTCGATGCGTTCGGCGCCCGCGACCACGTGATTGTTCGTGACCACATAGCCGTCCTCGGAGACGATGAACCCGGATCCGCTCCAGGAGTCCCTACGCACGGGCGGGTCGGCCTCGGGCGGCGCATCGTCGGTTGGGGGCTCATCGCCCGAGGGCGGTCGGACGCCGGGCGGGAATTCGAAGCCGGGGGGAAACTCGAAACCGGGCGGGAACTCGAAACCGGGCGGGAAGTCGGCCGTGCTCACCTCCCGGACGGCCGTGAGGTAGATGGTCACGACGGCGGGAGCCACGCGCCGGGCCACTTCGGAGAAGCCGTCCTCCATCGTCACCGCGGCGCCCGAGGGGGCTCCGATCACCCACCCCGGATCGCTGTCCGTGTCCGCCGCGATCGAAACCGGGGTCAGGTCCAGCACCGAAGCCAGCCCCACGCCGAACGCGAACGCGATCGCCGTGGCGATCAGCAGATTCAGTCGAGTACGCAACGATTCGCTCATCACTCTGTCTCCCTCATCACCAGCCGCGACTCCACGGCCGAAGAACCCAATATAGCAGACCCGATTGGCGTTCCTTCAACTCCCGCACCAATGACGGCGACGAGACCCCACCCGTCACCTGGCACGCCGAACCATGGGATGAACGGCGCGCGACCCGGGGTTGCCCGTGGAACGCCCCCGGGTCGCGCGGCGCCGGGCTGCGCCGGAGGGCTACTTGTCGTCAGACTCCTCGACGATCTCGTAATCCGCCTCGACGACTTCCTCTTCAGCCGCGTCGTCCGCCTCCACCTCGACCTCGGCCTCTTCGTCGCCGGCGCCCGGCATGTCGCCCGGCGAAGCGTCGGCCCCCATCCCGGCCGCGGCGTACATCTTCTGCGCCGCCGCGCCGACCGCTTCCTGGATGGCGGTGCTCGCCGCGGCCACCTCCTCGGTGTCGTCCTGCTTGAGCGCCGCCCGCCCCCGCTCCAGCGTCTCCTCGATTGCCGACCGGTCCGCGTCGTCGAGCGACTCTTTCCAGTCCTCGAGGTTCTTCTCCGTCTGGTACACGAGGGAATCGAGCCGATTGCGGGCCTCGACGGTCTCGCGACGCTCCTGGTCCTCCGCCGCATGCGACTCCGCGTCCCTCACCATGCCCTCGATCTCGGCGTCGGAGAGCCCCGAAGACGCCTCGATGCGGATCTTCTGCTCCTTGCCCGTCGCCTTGTCCCTGGCGCTCACGTGCAGGATGCCGTTCGCGTCGATGTCGAAGGTGACCTCGACCTGGGGCACGCCGCGCGGCGCGGGCGGGATGCCCGTGAGCTGGAAGCGGCCGATCGTCTTGTTTCCGCTCGCCATCTTCCGCTCGCCCTGGAGCACGTGGATGTCGACCGTGTTCTGGTTGTCCTCCGCGGTCGAGAAGATCTCCGACTTCTTCGTGGGGATCGTCGTGTTGCGCTCGATGAGCGACGTCATGACGCCGCCCAGCGTCTCGATCCCGAGCGAGAGCGGGGTGACGTCGAGGAGGAGGACGTCCTTCACGTCGCCTCCGAGCACGCCGCCCTGGATCGCGGCCCCGATGCCCACGACCTCGTCCGGGTTCACGCCCTTGTGCGGGTCCTGCCCGAAGAAATCCTTCACGACGTCCTGGATCTTGGGGATCCGGGTCGAGCCGCCGACGAGAATGACCTCGTCGATCTCGTCGACCGAGAGACCGGCGTCTGCCAGCGCCTTCTCCATCGGCGGAATCGTGCGCTGGATCAGGTCGTCCACCAGCTGCTCGAACTTCGCCCGCGTGAGGGCGAGGTTGAGGTGCTTGGGTCCCGACGCGTCGGCGGTGATGAAGGGGAGGTTGATGTCGGTCTGCATCGTGGAGCTGAGCTCGATCTTCGCCTTCTCCGCCGCCTCCTTGAGGCGCTGCAGGGCCATCGGGTCGGCCGACAGATCGATCCCCTGGTCCTTCTTGAACTCGTCCACGAGCCAGTTGATGAGGCGCTGGTCGAAGTCGTCGCCGCCGAGATGCGTGTCGCCGTTGGTGGCCTTCACCTCAAACACGCCGTCCCCGAGTTCGAGCACGGAGATGTCGTAGGTGCCGCCACCGAGATCGAACACGGCGATTTTCTCGTCCGACTTCTTGTCGAGGCCGTAGGCGAGCGCCGCCGCCGTCGGCTCGTTGATGATCCGGCGGACCGTGAGGCCGGCCACGCGGCCCGCGTCCTTCGTCGCCTGCCGCTGGGCGTCGTTGAAGTAGGCCGGGACCGTGATCACGGCCTCGGTCACTTCCTGTCCCAGGTAGTCCTCGGCCGTCTGCTTCATCTTCTGCAGCACCATGGCCGAGAGTTCGGGCGGCGTGAAGGTCTTGTCCGCGTGCGCAATCCGCACCTGAACGCGGTCCTGGTTGTCGCCCTGGATGTCGTAGGTGACGAGCTTCATCTCCTCGCCCACCTCGGACCGCTTGCGGCCCATGAAGCGCTTGATCGAGGCGACGGTGTTGAGCGGGTTCGTCACGGCCTGCCGCTTGGCGACCTGCCCGACGAGCCGCTCTCCCTCCTTGGTGAAGGCGACCACCGAGGGCGTGGTACGCGCGCCCTCCGCGCTCGGGATGACGACGGGGTCTCCACCTTCCATTACGGCGACGACCGAGTTCGTCGTCCCGAGGTCGATTCCGATGATCTTGCCCATTGGTTTTCCTTGTCCGGTTGTTCTTCCATCGGGTTTCGATTCGCGCGGGTCCCGCACCGCGATTTTCCGGCACGCCCGCGAACAGGAAACGAAGTTGCAAGCGCCGTGCCGCGCGGCGGCCCGCCTGTACGCCGTCTTTTCAGACAAAATGGCATTCGCCGGAGCCGTTGGCCGGCGCGAGGTGCCAAATTGGCATGTAGGCGTGCATGGCGTGGCGCGGAAGACGGGACGGGGTATGTTTCCGCCGTTCCCGTCGCCCCGAACCCCAACCGGAGTGCGCCGATGTCCCAGCGTCGCGACCGACCCCGCTCCGCAGTGGCCGCGGCGGCCGCAACGGCGGTGCTCTGCGTCCTGCTGGCCGCGGGCGCGGCGCCGCTGGCGGCGCAGGGACTCGAGGGGGTGGGCGGCGCGATCGACGAATCGTTCCTCTCCCGCCTCCTGCGGGGCCTGCTCGGGATCTCCTTCCTGCTCACGACCGTGTGGCTCTGCTCCGCGCACCGGAAGTCGATCGCCTGGCCGCTCGTCGCGAAGGGGCTCGGGCTTCAGGTCGTCTTCGCCCTCCTCGTCCTCAAGACGGGGCTCGGACGGACCTTCTTCAGTGCCGTCAACGACGTGTTCGTCGCGCTCATCGGGTACACGAACGCCGGCTCGCGCTTCGTGTTCGGGTCGCTCGTGGATTATGGGACCCCGGTCGACGGGGGTGCCGGCGGCGTCGTGAACATCGGCGCGAATTTCGCCTTCAGCGTCCTGCCCACGATCATCTTCTTCTCCTCTCTCATGGCCCTCGCCTATCACCTGGGGTTCATGCAGCGCGTCGTGCGCGGCGTCGCGTGGGCGATGCAGCGAACCCTCGGGACGAGCGGCGCGGAGACGACCTCGGCGGCCGGCAACATCTTCGTCGGCCAGACGGAGGCGCCCCTCCTCATCCGGCCCTTCGTGGACCGGATGACGCTGTCCGAACTCAACACCGTGATGACGGGAGGCTTCGCGACCGTGGCGGGCGGCGCGCTGGCGGCGTACGTCGCGATCCTCGTGGGGGTGTTCCCGGGGATCGCGGGGCACCTCCTGGCGGCGAGCATCATGGCGGCGCCGGCGGGGATCGTGGTGAGCAAGATGTTGATGCCCGAGACGGAAGAACCCGAGACGCGCGGCACGCTGGATATCGACCCGCCACAGGCGCACGCCAACGTGATCGACGCGGCGGCCGGAGGGGCCGGGGACGGGCTGAAGCTCGCCTTGAACGTGGGCGCCATGCTCCTCGCCTTCCTCGCCATCATCGCCCTGGGGAACGGCATCATCGGCTGGGTGACGGGGCTGTTCGGCGTGGATGGAATCACGCTCGAGCGGATCTTCGGCTGGGTCTTCGCGCCGGTGGCCTGGCTCATTGGGGTGCCGTGGGCCGACGCGGTCGACGTCGGGACGCTGTTCGGGGTGAAGATGGTCGCCAACGAGTTCCTCGCCTTCACGAACCTCGGGGCCGGCCTCGCCGGCGACCTTCAACTCTCGAACAAGTCGCTCATCATCTGCACGTACGCGCTGACGGGCTTCGCGAACTTCAGCTCGATCGCGATCCAGATCGGGGGCATCGGAGGGATCGCGCCCGGCCGCCGCGAGGATCTGTCGAAACTCGGCCTGCGGGCGATGCTCGGGGGGACGGTCGCGACCTGGATGACGGCGACGCTGGCCGGAGTCCTCGCGTGACCCGCGCCGCCGACATCCGCGCCGGCGTCGAAGCGGCGGCCGCGGCGCTGCGGGTCCCCATCCGGGATCGGCTGAACGGCGACGCGCCGCACGTCGCAATCACGATGGGCTCCGGACTCGGCGGCCTCGGCGAGGAGATCGAGGACCCGGTGCGGGTGCCGTACGAGGATCTGCCCGACTGGCCCCTCCCGACGGTGATAGGGCACGCTGGCCACGCATTGATCGGGACGCTCGGCGGCCGGCCCGTGCTGGGTCTCAGCGGACGCGTCCACCTCTACGAGGGAGGCCCGCCGGACCGCGTCGTCTTCTACGTGCGGGTCGCGGCGGCGCTGGGGATCCCGATCCTCTTCCTCTCTAACGCGGCCGGGGCGATCCGGGAGGGCTGGCACCCCGGCGAACTGATGCTGATCTCGGACCACCTGAACCTGACCGGCACGAGCCCCCTCCTCGGCCCCGTCGTCGGAACAGAAAGTCGCTTCCCCGACCTGACGTTCGCCCATGATCGGGAACTGCGCGCGATCGTCCGCGGGACCGCGTCCGACCTGGGCCACACGCTGCACGAGGGCGTCTACGCGGCCATGCACGGCCCCGCCTTCGAGACCCCGGCCGAGATCCGCATGCTGCGGGCGCTGGGCGCCGACGCCGTCGGCATGTCCACCGTGCCCGAGGTCATCGCGGCGCGCGCCGTCGGCATCCGCTGCGTCGCCGTCTCCTGCCTCACGAACTACGCGGCGGGGGTCCTCGACGAACCGCTGAACCACGAAGAAGTGCTGGAGACGACGAAACTCGCCCAGGCCGACTTCCAGCGCCTCGTCGCCGAGTCGATCACGCGTTTCCCATAAGAAGCGTAGGTACATGACTCTCCGATCCTGGGCGCTTACATCGGTCCTTGCCGCCGCGGTCGCCGGTTGCGGCCGGTCCGGATCCCCCGCGTGTGAGGTCGCAGACGCCGATGGTCGAGCTGTAGGGAACACGGGCGTCGGGATCTGGCCCGCGGAGCTCTCCTGGCGTGAGGTGTGGCGTGCCGGGGGCACCGAGGAAGCGGAGGAACTGATCTTTCCGGCTGACGTCGCCGTGAGTCCCGACGGATCGGTGGCCATCGCGGACTGGGGCCTCGCCGAAGTCATCCTGCTCGACCCCGATGGAGAGTGGTTGGGGCCGGTCATGACACGCGGCGAAGGCCCGGGCGAAGTCCAGGCGCCGGCCGCGGTGACCTGGGTCGATGCCAACACCATCCTCGTGTTGGACCTCGGCACGAATCGGCTGACTTCACTCGACCTGGCGCCGCGTTCGAGCGGCGTGACGGCGGTCGATCCGACGTTGCTCATGCCGGTGGTCATGTCCGGCGAGGTTGGGTTCCTCTCCCTCCAGCCGGACCAGAGCGTGTGGATCGAATCCCCCGGCCCGGTGGAGGATGGCTGGGAGGAGCGGTCCTTCGTGCGCTGGTCTCCCGACGCGGCCGCACACGATACCGCGGTACGGTCGCGCGTGAGAGTGCCCTCGGGCGTGGCACTCGCCGCCTGGCCGCGATCGCTGCTCGGTGTCGGGTCGGAGACCCGGGTCGTCTCCGACCCGGACGGGCGTTACGAACTGGAGGTCTTCGACCGGGACGGCACCAGCCTCGTGCGGTTCTGCCACCCGGGGGAACCGCTCCCGCTCTCGTCTGCCGAGCGCGGGGAGGAGCTGAATGAGGAGCTGCCCGACGCTCGGCGGAGCACCCTCGGCGAAGCCCTGGCCGAAGCCGGCGAGCCCCCGCTACCGGCCGCCATCTCCCGCATCGTCGTCGATGTGGACGGACGCATCTGGGTCCGGCGGGACCGCCCGGCCCCCGGGACAGCCGGCCCACACGGGGCCCCGGGAGCCAGGCACGACGTATTCCTCCCGTCCGGGCGATTCCTCGGTTCGATCCGCCTTCTGGAGGATCACCGATTGCTGGAAGCGAGAGGGCGCAGGGTGTGGGCCCTCCACACCGGCAGCCTGGACGAATCCTCCATCGTGGCCCTCGACCTGGAAGGACTCTGAGGTCCGGCACCGGACCCCCTCGCCCGCGGTGCGGTGCGGATCAGGTCAGATCGTAGCGGTCGAGGTTCATCACCTTGTTCCAGGCGGCGACGAAGTCGTGGACGAAGACCTCCTGCCCGTCGTCGCACCCGTAGACCTCCGCGAGGGCCCGGAGTTCGGAGTTCGAACCGAACACCAGGTCCACCTCGGTGGCCGTCCACCTGACGTCGCCGGAGGCCGCGTCGCGGCCCTCGAAGGCGCCATCGGAGGACGCCCGCCACTCGGTGCTCATGTCGAGCAGGTTCACGAAGAAGTCGTTCGTCAGCGCGCCCTGCCGGGCCGTGAACACGCCGTGCGCGGCCCCACCGGTATTAGCGTTGAGGACGCGCATGCCGCCGACCAGCGCCGTCATCTCGGGCGCGGTCAGCGTGAGCAGGCAGGCCCGCTCCACCAGCTGCTCGGCCGCGGACGCCCCGTTCCCGTCCCTGACATAGTTGCGGAATCCGTCCGCGGCGGGCTCCAGCACGGCAAACGACCCCGCGTCCGTCCACTCCTCCGACGCGTCCGTGCGCCCCGGCGAGAACGGTACCTGCACGTCGTGTCCGGCAGCGCGCGCGGCCTGCTCGACGCCCGCACACCCGGCGAGGACGATGAGGTCGGCCAGCGAGACCCGCTTCCCGCCCGCCTGCGCGCCGTTGAACGCCGCCTGAATCCCCTCCAGCGTCCGGAGCGCCTCCGCCAGCTCCGCCGGGTCGTTCGCTTCCCAGTCCTTCTGCGGCGCGAGGCGGACGCGGGCCCCGTTCGCGCCGCCGCGCTTGTCGGTGCCGCGGTACGAGGCCGCCGACGCCCACGCAGTCGCAACCAGCCGGGAAACCGACAGGCCGGAAGCGATGACCCTGGCCTTGAGGTCCGCGACATCCCCCTCATCGATCAGCTCGTGGTCGACGTCGGGCACGGGATCCTGCCACAGCTGCGGCTCCGCCGGGACCAGCGGCCCGAGGTACCGGCTGCGCGGCCCCATGTCGCGGTGAAGCAGCTTGAACCATGCCTTCGCGAAGGCGTCTTCGAGGTCCGCCGGGTTCTCGTGGAAGCGCTTCGAGATCGGCGCGTAGACGGGATCTTCGCGCAGCGAGAGGTCCGTCGTGAGCATCATGGGCGCGTGCTTCTTCGAGGGATCGTGCGCGTCCGGCACGGTGGCGACCTCGGAGGCGTTGACCGGCGTGTACTGCGACTTGCCCGCGGGGCTCTTCGTCAACTCCCACTCGTGGTCGTGCAGGTTCTCCATGAAGTTGTTGTCCCAACGGGTGGGTTCGGTGGTCCAGGCGCCCTCGAGGCCGCTCGTGATCGCGTCGCCGGCCTTGCCGCTGCCGTGGCTGCTGTGCCACCCGAAGCCCTGCGCCTCCAGCCCGGCGCCCTCCGGCTCCGTGCCGACGTGCGACTCGGGGCCGGCGCCGTGCGCCTTGCCGAAGGTGTGGCCGCCGGCGATGAGCGCGACCGTCTCCTCGTCGTTCATCGCCATGCGGGCGAAGGTCGTGCGGATGAACCTCGCGGCGGCCGCGGGATCCGGCTTGCCGCCCGGACCCTCCGGGTTCACGTAGATGAGACCCATGTGGTCGGCGCCGAGTCCTTCCTGCAGCTCCCCGTCATCGTCGTGGCGTTCGTCCGCGAGCCACTCGGTCTCGGATCCCCAGTCCGTCTCGTCGGCCTCCCACACGTCCGGGCGGCCGAAGGCGAACCCGAACGTCCGGAACCCCATCGACTCCAGGGCGCAGTTGCCCGCGAAGATGATGAGGTCCGCCCACGACAGGTTGCGGCCGTACTTCTGCTTGACCGGCCACAGCAGCCGCCGCGCCTTGTCCAGGTTGCCGTTGTCCGGCCAGCTGTTCAGCGGCGCGAAGCGCTGGTAGCCGGAGCCGCCGCCGCCGCGGCCGTCGGTGATGCGGTAGGTGCCCGCGGCGTGCCACGTCATGCGGATGAAGAGCGGCCCGTAGTGGCCGTAGTCCGCCGGCCACCACTCCTGCGAGGTCGTCATCACCTCCTCGATGTCCCGCTTCAGCTCTTCGACGTCGACGTTCCTGAACGCCTCCGCGTAGTCGAAGCTCTCGCCCATCGGGTCCGACGCGGGCGAGTTCTGCCGAAGAGCCTTCAGGCTCAACTGGTTCGGCCACCAGCTTTCGTTGGTCGTCATGGGATTCTCCGGATGGTCAACCGTAGGGTTCTCTCAGGGTGTCCGGGCAACAGCTTCGGCCCGGAGGCGGCCGAGCGTCAAGAAACCGTCGGCGCCTCGTCGCGGACAACACCGTCCTCCGGGCGGAAGGTACATTCGCCTGAGCTCGGCGTCCTAACGATATTCCAACGATGGACATCTTCCAGCGATCATCGGAACCCGCGGACGAATCATGACGAGAGCGGCGAAACGCGGCGTCACGCCCGCAGATGCGGCTTCGTCGTCCCTGGGCGTCTTCGCCGGAGCGGATGCCGATGTCGTTCCCATGCGGGGGCGCAATGCCGGAACGCCGCTCGATCTCGATCTGATCCGGGGGCAGGCCGCGAACCGCAGTGCGATCGAGCGCCGGGCCGCGACGCTGGGGAAGCGCCGCAGCGTCAAGAAAGAGTGGCAGGCCGCCTGGCTCCTCCGCGCCGTGACGATGATCGACCTCACGACGCTCGCCGGCGACGATACCCCGGGACGGGTGGCCCGCCTCGCGGCCAAGGCCCGCCAGCCTGTGCGCCCCGACCTCCTCCGCGCGCTGGAAGTGGAAGATCTCGGCCTGCGCGTGGCCTCCGTCTGCGTGTATCCGACGATGGTTCCGGCCGTCGTGGAAGCGCTCGCCGGCCACGACATCCCGGTGTGCGCGGTCGCCGCCGGCTTCCCCGCCGGACTCACTCCGTTCGCGCAGCGCGTCGAGGAGATCCACGAAGCGGTCGAGGCCGGGGCGCGCGAGATCGACATCGTCATCACCCGCCGCCACGCGCTCACCGGCGACTGGCAGGCGCTGTACGACGAGGTCCGCGCCTTCCGCGAGGCGTGCGGCGAGGCCCACCTGAAGACGATCATGGCCACGGGCGAGCTCGGGAGCCTGCGCAACGTCGCCCGCGCGAGCTGGACGTGCATGATGGCTGGAGCCGACTTCATCAAGACCTCGACCGGCAAGGAGAAGGTCAACGCGACGCTCCCCGTCGGGCTCGTGATGGCGCGCGCGACCCGCGCCTACCGCCAGCTCTCCGGCTTCCACGTGGGCCTGAAGCCGGCTGGCGGCATCGGAAAGGCGAAGCAGGCGATCGAGTGGCTGATCATGGTCAAGGAGGAACTGGGCGGGGCATGGCTCCACCGGTCGCTGTTCCGCTTCGGCGCGAGTTCGCTGCTCGCGGACATCGAACGCCAGTTGGAGCACCACGTGACGGGGCGGTACTCCGCATACCACCGGCATCCGCTCGGATAAGGCCGGTGGTGAGG
The DNA here is from genome assembly GCA_009841005.1 of Gemmatimonadales bacterium. GTDB lineage: Bacteria > Gemmatimonadota > Gemmatimonadetes > Palauibacterales > Palauibacteraceae > Palauibacter > Palauibacter polyketidifaciens. The sequence goes on along the minus strand of VXMR01000011.1, from coordinate 15,134 downwards.
TCGGGTTGAGAGGGGGTTGAGGGAGATGCCGAAGATCGCGGAACTGTTCGAGACGATGGAGTACGGTCCCGCCCCGGAGGCCGCGGACGAGGCGCGGGCGTGGATCGCCGAACGGGGGCCCCGCTTCGGGCACTACATCGGCGGCGCCTGGTGCGAACCGGCGGACGGGGAGTTCTTCGCGACGCTCGACCCAAGCAACGAGGAGCAGCTGGGCGAGATCGCGCAGGGCAGCCCCGGCGATGTGAACCGCGCGGTGGCGGCGGCGCGGGCGGCCCAGGCGGCCTGGCGTGACCTCGGAGGACACGGACGGGCGCGCTACCTGTACGCGATCGCCCGTCATCTGCAGAAGCACTCGCGACTCTTCGCGACGCTCGAGACCCTCGACAACGGGAAGCCCATCCGCGAATCGCGCGACATCGACATTCCGCTCGTCGCGCGGCACTTCTACCACCACGCGGGCTGGGCCCAGCTCATGGACGCCGAACTCGCGGACTGCGAGCCGCTCGGCGTCGCGGGTCAGATTATCCCCTGGAACTTCCCGCTCCTCATGCTCGCGTGGAAGATTGCGCCCGCCCTCGCGACCGGGAACGCCGTCGTCCTCAAGCCCGCCGAGTTCACATCGCTGACCGCGCTCCGGTTCGCGGAACTCTGCCGCGAGATCGATCTCCCGCCGGGTGTCGTGAACATCGTCACCGGCGATGGCCGCACCGGCGCCGCGATCGTCGAACATCCGGACGTCGACAAGATCGCCTTCACGGGCTCGACGGAGGTCGGGCGCCTCATCCGCGAAGCGACCGCCGGGACCGGTAAGAAGATCTCGCTGGAACTCGGCGGGAAGTCGCCCTTCCTCGTCTTCGACGACGCGGACCTCGACAGCGTGGTCGAGGGCGTGGTCGACGCGATCTGGTTCAACCAGGGCCAGGTGTGCTGCGCCGGCTCGCGCATCCTCGCCCACGAAGGGATCGCCGACGCGCTTGCCGACCGGCTGCGCGCCCGCATGGAGACTCTCCGCATGGGGGCTCCGCTCGACAAGGGCGTCGACATCGGCGCGATCATCGCCCCGGTCCAGTTGAAGAAGATCGAGTCGCTCGTCGAGGAGGGCCGCGAGGAGGGTGCGGCGATCTGGCAACCGTCCTGGAGCGTGCCCAGGGACGGCTGGTTCTATCCGCCCACCCTGTGCACCGACGTGTCGCCGGCCGCGCGGATCGCACAGGTCGAGATCTTCGGTCCCGTCGTGGTTCAGATGACGTTCCGCACGCCCGACGAGGCGGTCGCGCTCGCGAACAACACGCGCTACGGCCTCGCGGCGAGCGTCTGGACCGAGAACGTGAACCTCGCCCTCGACATCGCTTCGCAGATCAAGGCGGGGACGGTCTGGATCAACTGCACGAACGTGTTCGATGCCGCCTCCGGGTTCGGCGGCTACCGCGAGAGCGGATTCGGCCGCGAGGGCGGCCGGGAAGGACTCCGCGAGTATGTCCGCCGGAACCCGGAGCCGGTGGAGCCGACCCCCGAAAAGCACGCGGAGACCGCGGAAGATGACGGACGGGAAGAGGCGCGCGACGGGCGCGGAGACGCCAGCGAGACGGCCCGGGCACCCGCGGCGCCGATGCCCACGATAGACCGGACGGCGAAGCTCTACATCGGTGGGCGGCAGGCCCGGCCGGACGGCGGCTACAGCCTCGAAGTCCTCGACTACAGAGGACGCGCCGCGGGAGATGTGGCCCGCGCAAACAGAAAGGACGCGCGCAACGCGGTCGAGGTGGCGCTCGCCACGGGCTGGGCCCGCACGACGGCCCACCTGCGGGCGCAGATCCTCTACTACCTGGGCGAGAATCTCAACGCCCGCCGGACGGCGTTCGAGGACCGGCTGCGCGCGCTCACCGGTTGCGATGCGGAAGCGGCGGGGCGGGAGGTCGAAGCGTCCGTGCGCCGCCTCTTCACCTACGCGGCGTGGGCGGACAAGTGGGACGGGGCCGTCCACCGGACGCCCTTCCGCAACGTGACGCTCGCCATGCCCGAACCGCTGGGCGTGATGGCGGTCGTCTGTCCGCCGGAGCCCGGCCTCCTGGGCTTCATCTCCACCGTGATCCCGCCGGTCGCGCTCGGGAACTCCGTCGTCGCCGTCGCCTCGGAGCGCTGGCCGCTCCTCGCTACCGACTTCCAACAGGTGATCGAGACCTCGGACGTGCCTCCGGGGGTCATCAACATCCTTACAGGCCTCGAGGAGGAATTGCGGCCCACCCTCTCCGGCCACGCTGCGGTGGATGGGATGTGGTACTTCGGGACGGCAGAGGGGGCCGCCGACGTGGAGCGCCGCTCCGCCTCCAATCTGAAGTGCACGTGGACGGAGGCCATCCGCCGGCGGGACTGGTTCGGTGCCGGCGGCGAGGGACGGGAGTTCCTCCGGCACGCCTCCCAGATCAAAAACATCTGGGTTCCGTACGGAGAGTAATCTTCAGTCGCGGGAGCCGGCGCCGGGGTCGGCCCAGTGATCCAGGGGGCCGCGGCCGGAGCCGAGACCCGGCGCCGCGGCGATGGCGGCATGAGTGAAGGCGAGCCCTCGTTCGATCGCCGGTTCGAGGGCGAGCCCCGAGGCCATCCCCGCCGTGATCGCGGCCGAGAGCGTGCAACCGGTCCCGTGGGTCTCCGTCGTCCGGATGCGGGGCGTCCGCCACACGCGCTCGCGATCCCCGTCCCGGAACAGGTCGACGATCTCCTCGCCGTCCAGGTGCCCGCCCTTCACGAGCACGGCCCCGGCTCCGCGCGCGAGGATGGCGCTCGCGGCCGCCGGCATGTCGGCTTCTGTGCTCACGGTCCGTCCGGCCAGGATCTCGGCCTCCGGCAGGTTCGGCGTGACGAGGGCGGCGAGAGGCAGGAGTTCCTCGACGATGGCGGCGACGGCGGCCGGGTCGAGCAGCCGGTCGCCGCTCGTCGCCACCATCACGGGATCGACGACCAGCGGCGCTTCAAAGCCATGCAGCCCCGCGACGACGGCCCGCACGATGTCCTCGTGGGCGAGCATCCCCGTCTTCGCGGCCCCCGGCGTCAGGTCCGCCCGCACCGATTCGATCTGGCCCCGCACGATCGACGGCTCGAGCGCCTGCACCGCCTGGACCCCGAGGGTGTTCTGCGCGGTCACGGCGGTAACCGCGCTCGTTCCGAACACGCCGAAGGCGTGGAAGGTCTTGAGGTCGGCCTGGATGCCGGCTCCGCCCCCCGAATCGCTTCCCGCGATCGTCAGGGCCGTCGTCAGGGCCGTCGCCCGGGCCGCTTTCGTCGGGTTCACGCTCGACTCCGTTCAGGTCCGCAAGGTCGACAGGCTCGCTCCCGCGTGCGCCCCGATGACACCCCGTTGCGCCGCAGCGTAAAATAAGGGCATGCCGACGCGCGCGGAGATCAAGACCTGGCGGTCGCTGCACCGCGGAAAGGGACGCCGGGAAACCGGGTGTTTCCTGGCCGAGGGGCGGCGGCTCGTCGGCGAGATGCTCGAGTGGCCGGGCCGCACGGTCGCGGTGTTGCACGCGGACGCGGCCGGGGCCGAGCCGGACGTGAAGAAGTTGCTCGCGCGTGCGGCGGCCCGGGGCGAGCGCACCGAGGCGGTGCCCGAAGCCGTCGTCCGGACCCTGGCGGATGCCGCCACGCCCCAGCCCATCCTCGCGGTCGGCGAGATCCCGGCGTACGGCTGGGACGACGTGGGCGAGGGCGCGATCGTGCTTCTCGACGGCGTGCAGGATCCGGGCAACGTCGGCACCCTCCTGCGCACCGCGCTCGCGCTCGGAGCGGCCGCCGTGATCGGCGTCGGGGAGACTGCGGATCCCTGGGGGCCGAAGGCGCTGCGGGCCTCGGCGGGAGCGTCGTTCCGCGGCCCCGTCTTCCGCGCGGACGCCCGGGAGGCGGTGGAGCGGCTCGCCGAGCGGGGGATCCCGATATGGGTCGCCGCAGCCGATGCCCCGTCGCTCGAGGGGCCATCTCCCGGACCTGTGGCGCTCACACTGGGGAGCGAGGCACACGGCGTCTCCGCCTCTCTCCGCGCCGTCGCCGACCGCGCCGTCTCCGTGCCGCTCGCCGGCGGCGTGGAGTCGCTGAACGTGGCGTCGGCCGGCGCCATCCTGCTCGACCGTTTGCTGGCCCGGACACCCGATTGACGGGCGCCGCTACCCTGGGCGCGGCCGCCGTGCTCGGCGCGGCGCTCGGCTCCTTCCTCAACGTGTGCATCACGCGTCTGCCCGCCGGAGGCAGCGTCGTGGGTCCGCGCAGCCGCTGCCCGGCATGCGGGGCGACGATCCGCTGGCGCGACAATCTCCCCGTCCTCTCCTGGTTGCTCCTGCGGCGACGGTGCCGCGACTGCGGCGTCCCCATCTCCTGGCGCTACCCGGCCATCGAGGTCGCGACCGCTCTGGTCTGGGGAGGCATGGCCTGGGCATACGGCGCGTCGCCCACGGCGCTGGCGGGCGCGGTCCTCTTCACCCTGCTCATCGGAATCGCGGTCATCGATGCGCGCCACTACATCATCCCCGATGAGCTGTCGCTCGGGGGGTGTGCCGCGGGCCTCGCCCTCTCCGCGCTCCCGGGATCGACGACGCCGCTTGCGGCGGTTGCCGGGGCGGCGCTCGGGTTCGCAATTTTCTACCTGGTCGGTTGGTTGGGCGAGAAGGTGCTCCGGAAGCCGGCGCTCGGCGGCGGCGACGTGAAGATGATGGCGATGGTGGGAGCGTTCCTCGGGCCCGCCGGCGCCCTTCTCACGATCTTCATGGGAGCGCTCGCCGGGTCCATCGTCTTCGGGCCCATCGCACTTCGCACCGGGAGGCCCGTGCCCTTCGGAACCTTCCTCTCGCTCGGCGCGGCCCTCGCGTTCCTGTTCGGCGACGCCCTGTTCGACTGGTACCTGCGATCGGCCGCACCGGGCCCTGCGGCGACGCCGCCGCCGGATCTTGCCGCGGCGCCGCGCTAGCGGCGGCGGATGCGGGCCCGCGTCACCTGCGTGTCCGTGCCCGCGACGACCCGGATTCGAACATCGCCGTGTTCGACGGTCTCTCCCGCGGCCGGAACCCGGCCCAGTACGCCGAGCAGGAACCCGTTCAGTGAGCGGTACTCGTCCACCGGAAACGAAGTGCCGAAGGCATCGTTGATCTCGCGGAGCTCCGCCCCGGCGTCCACGGCGATCTCGTCCCGCCGGAGCCGGATGATCGGCTCCGGCGGCAGGTCGGTCTCGTCCACGATGTCGCCGACGAGTTCCTCGAGGATGTCCTCGAGCGTCACGAGCCCGTCGAGCCCGCCGTGTTCATCTACAACGAGCCCCATGTGCACGCGTCGCGCCCGGAACTGCTCGAGCAGTTCGATGAGGGTGATCGTATCCGGGACGAAGTAGGGTTCGCGGGCGATGCTCGAGAGCGCTGCGTCCTGCTGGCCGCCGAGCAGCGCCCGGTACGCCTCCGTGCGGTACAGCACGCCCGTCACGTCATCGAGCGATTCGCCGTACACGGGGATCCGGCTGAAGCGCACGTCGGCGAGCTCGTCCGCGATGTCACCGAGGCTGCGCGAGTCCTCCCAGGCGAGGATCTCGACCCTGGGAGTCATGATCTCCCTCGCCCGCAGGCGGTCCAGAGTGAACACGCGGTCGATGAACTGGCGCTCGTGCGCTTCGATGTCGCCCGACTGATGCCCGAGGCGCACCATGGAGCGGATCTCCCACTCGCTCACGTGCGTGTCGCCGCCGCCGTCGGGCAGCACCCGTCGCGCGAGCCATTCGAGCGGGAGGATGACCGGCAGGAGCAGGCGCCCCAGGCCCGCGAGAAACGGGGCGGCCCACAGCGACAGCCGGTCCGCGTGGCGCGCCGCGAAGCTCCGCGGCGTGATCTCTCCGAAGAACAGGACCAGGAGGGTCATGGCGCCCGCGGCGAGCCCCACCCCCGCGGAACCGAAACGTTCGGTCGCCGCGTAGGTCGCGGCCGCCGCGGCCCCGATCCTGGCGCCGTTGTTCCCGATCCGGAGGATGATGAGCAGGCGCTCGGGGTTTCGCTTCAGCCTCTCGAGCGCGCGCGCTCCCGGACGCTTGGCGCGTACCAGGGCCCGGACCCGGGGTTCTCCGAGCGAAAAGAGTGCGATCTCCGCGCCGGAGAAGACCCCGGAGAGGATGAGAAGGAAGACGAGCAGCGCGAAGGTGCCGGTCACGGACGGGGGACTCCGGCCCGAGCCTCACGGCCCGCGCGAACGGTCGACCAGCGCTGCGTACTGTCGGTTTCGTCCAACGTCTACCAGCCGCGGCTGTGTTCGATCAACTCCGCGACGATGTCGTCCGCGGTCTTCCCTTCGGCCTCCGCCTCGAATCCCGGAACCACCCGATGCCGGAGCACGGCGGGCGCAACCGCCCGCACGTCGTCGAGATTGGGGGCGGGGCGGCCATCGAGCGCCGCCCGCGCCTTCGCCGCCAACACCGTGTGCTGCGAGGCCCGAGGCCCGGCGCCCCAGCTGACCATGCGGCGCACGAATTCCGGCGCGGAAGCCTCGCGGGGCCGCGTGGCGCGCGCCAGCCGCACCGCGTAGCCGACCACCGATTCCGAGGCCGGAACCCTCTGCACGAGCGCCTGGTAATCGAGAAGCTGGCCCGCCGTCACGACGGGGTTCACCTGGGCGGGCGGTCCGCTCGCCGCCATGTCCGCGATGACCGACTCCTCCTCCGCCGTCGGATACCCGATCCGAAGCTCGAACATGAAGCGGTCGAGCTGGGCTTCGGGCAGCGGATACGTTCCCTCCTGCTCGATCGGGTTCTGCGTCGCGAGGACGAAGAACGGGCGGCCCAGCGGGAACGTCTCGTTGCCGACCGTGACCTCCCCCTCCTGCATCGCCTGCAGAAGGGCGGCCTGCGTCTTGGGCGGCGTCCGGTTGATCTCGTCCGCCAGGATCACATCCGCGAAGATCGGCCCCCGGACGAAGGCGAAGCGGCGCTCCCCCGTGCGCTGATCGTCCTGCAGCACCTCCGTCCCGGTGATATCCGAGGGCATGAGGTCCGGTGTGAACTGGATCCGGCTGAATTCCAGGTGAAGCGCTTCGGCGAGCGTCGAGACGAGCAGCGTCTTGGCCAGGCCGGGGACGCCGACCAGGAGCGCGTGTCCATCGGCGAGCAGCGTGATGAGCAGCTTCTCGACGATCTCCCGTTGCCCGATGATCCGCTTCCCGACTTCCTCCTCGATCCGAAGCCGGGCGTGACCCAGTTCCTCGAGCAGCCGAACGTCATCCGTCTCGACCTTTCGACCGGCTTCCAAGACTCAATCGGCTCCAGGCGTGAGGGGGGCCGCGGGAATGCGAGACCCGGGCGTCGGCGAGGCCATTTCGGAGTTGACCAGAGGCCTTCAATATGGTGGCAGCAACCTAGGCCTTCTCTGCCCAGCGTCAAGCGAAACCGGCATTGCGAAATTTTTCACAAGCGGACAGATTGGGCTTGGGAAATTTTTCACAAGCGGTCGGCGTGGGGCTCTGACGACGGAGATGTATCCCCATGTACCAGCCGCCTCCCGGTTCGACAAACCGGCCGGAACCCGAGAAACCACAGGGGAGCATCGGCCGCCGGTACGCGAAGGCGGCGGGCTCGGAATTCGCGAGCCTCGGCATCGCGATGGGCTTGGCGATTGCGCTCCTCGCCGTTGGCGGCAACTGGCTCGACGACCGTCTCGGGACCGCGCCTCTCTTCGTGCTCCTCGGAGTGTTCGCGGGGTTCGCGGGAGGCTGCTACAGCATGTTCGGCCGGCTGGCCGCGCAGCGCGACGGCTCCGGGGCCGATGAGACGGACGGGGAGGCGGACGGCAGGAAGTGAAGAGATTTCCCGCCGGTTGGACGCGGCGTACGCCGACCTATGCGCTGGCCACGTTGGGGCTCGCGGCGGTGGCGGCCGCGTGGCTGCAGGACGGCGAGCGCACGTGGGGGATCGCGACGGCCTGGCTGATTCAGGTGGTGGCGGTCTGGCCTCTGAACCGGGCGCTCCTGGAGGGACGGCGGGCGACCCGGCCCTGGATGACCGGGATCGGCCTCCGCATGGGAGGGCTGGTCGTGACGGGCGGACTCGCATGGACGGGGTCGGCGACGCCCGACCTGCCCATCGCGTACGGACTCGCCATGCTGGTGCTGTTGTGGACGGAAGCCTTGTGGCTCGCGCTCGCGCGCACGAAGAGCAAGAAGACCAACTCGACACGGAACGCACAACCGGATGAACCCGGTGCTCGATAGATCGATGGCCCCCTTCCGAAATCTCGGCGGCTGGCTCCAGGAGCACGCCGCTCCCGTGGCTGCGTCCGCCCAGGAACACCACGGCGAAGCCGCCGCGGCGGGCGAGCACGCCGAGGAGTGGGGCACCGAGGTCATGATGCACCACGTCGTGGACTCGAACATCTGGGAGTTCAAGCCGTTCGGCGAGATCCATCTCCCGGAGTTTCCTCCGTTGCCGTTCGAGATCGCGGGTCACCCGATCGACCTCTCGATCACGAAGCATGTGCTGTTCCTGATGTTCGCGGCTGTCCTCACGATCGTGACGATGTTCCTCGCCGCGCGCTCGACGGAGCGGCTCGAGGAGGGCGAGAAGGCGCCCGGAGGGCTGCTCAACGGGATCGAGGCCTTCTATCTCTACCTGAGAGATGATGTCGTGATGGCCAACATCGGCCGCGGCGGAGAGAGGTTCGTCCCCCTCGTCATCACCTTCTTCTTCTTCATCCTCTATGCGAACCTGCTCGGCCTCATCCCCTTCGGCGCGACGGCGACGGGGAACATCATGGTCACGGCCGCCCTCGCGATCATCGCGCTTGTCGTGATCGAGACGGCGGGGTTCATCGCCCTCGGCCCGCTGGGCTACGCGAAGACCGTCTTCTTCCTCCCGCCCGGCTTGCCCGGGCCGCTGAAGCCGGTCACGCTGCTCATCATGGCCCCGGTCGAACTCATCGCGAAGTTCTCGAAGATCATGGCTCTCGCGATCCGGCTCTTCGCCAACATGACGGCGGGACACTTCGTCATCCTCGCCTTCATGGGTCTCATCCTCACCTACGGCTCGATGGTCGGCCAGGGAATTTTCGGAACGACGGTCGGCGCCGCGACGATTCTGGGGTCCATGGGCCTCGCGCTGTTCGTAATGATGCTGGAGATCTTCATCGCGCTTCTTCAGGCGTACATCTTCGCGATGCTGGTCTCGGTATTCATCGGGTTGATTCGCCACGCGCACTGATCCGGAAGGGTCCGCGGGCAACTTCCGCGCCGGGGAGGCGCGGATGGAACGGGGGGTGTCGTCCGAACCCCCGACTGAGAAAGGGAACTGGAGCAAACGATGCTGAACATGTTGACGCTGCTGCAGGGCATGTCGACGGGAGACGGCCTCGCGATCGGTCTCGCCATCGTCGGGGGCGGGCTCTCCGTGCTCGGAGCCGGTATCGGAATCGGTCTCATCGGCGGGCGCATGACGGAAGCGATGGCTCGCCAGCCCGAGGAGGCGCAGACCATCCAGACCGGCGCGATCGTGCTCGCCGTGTTCATCGAGGGTGTGGCGCTGTTCGGACTCGTGATCGCCGGCTTCATCCGCGGATGATGCGTTCGCCCGGGGTCGCCGGCTGCTGCGGGCTCGCTACGCCGACGGCGCTGGCGGCCCAGACGGAGACCGGGATCTTCTCGCTCAATCTGGGACTCTTCGTCTGGACGGTGATCCTGTTCGGGCTCACGCTCCTCGTCCTGGCGAAGTGGGTCTTTCCGCTCATCGCGGGCGGACTTGAGCAGAGGCACGCGAAAATCCAGGGCGCGATCGACGATGCCCTCTCCGCGCGCGACGAGGCGAAGGGGCTGCTCTCGCAGCAGGAGGCCGCGCTCGAAGCGGCCCGCAGCGAAGCTCGCGAGATGCTCGAGAGCGCGCGGCAGCACGCCGACGGTCTTCGCAAGGAGATGCTGGAGGAGGCGCGGGCTCAGCAGTCGCAGATGCTCGACGACGCGCGCCGCGAGATCGGTCATGAGCGGGACCGCCTGCGCGAGGAGATCCGGCGGGATGCCGTGGATCTCGCGCTGGCAGCCTCCGAGCGGCTGATCAGGACGCGGCTGGACGCCGAAGAGAACCGGCGCCTGGTCCACGACTTCGTGTCGGACGTCTAGCGGAGCGATGAGCGCGTCGGCGGTGGCCCGCAACTACGCGGCGACCCTCTTCGAACTCGCGGCCCGGGACGGGAGCGAGGCCGAGTACGGGCGGCTGATCGAAGAGATCGGGGACCTGTACGCGAACGTCCCGGACTTCCAGCGCTTCCTCGAAGTGCCCGCGGTGTCGCTGTTCGAGAAGAAGGAGGCGATTCAGGCGGCTCTTGCCGAAAGGGCGCCGGATCTCTTCGTCCGCTTTCTGCTCATCATCCTGGATCGCCACCGACAGCGGGCCCTCCCCGGGATCGCGCGCGCCTACCGCGACCTTCTGGACGAGAGGGCGGGACGTGTCCGCGCCACGGTGACGCTGCCCTTCGAGGCGGATGACCGCGTCCGGAGCGAGGTCGTTTCGGCGCTCGAGCGGCGCTTCGAGCGGGAGGTCGTCCCGGAGTTCCACGAGGACCCGAAGATTCTGGGTGGCGTGATCATCCGCGTCGGCGACGAGTTGCTGGACGCCTCGCTGCGGCGGCAACTCGAACAGATGCGGCGCGAACTGTACTGAGACGCTCGGTAGCGAAACGCTCGGTAACGAAAAACAGAGAAGAGAAGACGATGACAGGTTTCGACAGCTCCCTTCGAGCGAGCGAGATCAAGAAGGCCCTGCTCGAGCAGATCGACCGCTACGAGGAGGAACTCCGGGTCGAGGAGGTGGGCGAGGTCCTCGAGGTGAAGGACGGCGTGGCCCGCATCTGGGGTCTCTCGACGTGCGTCGCCAACGAGATGCTCGAGATCACGTCCCGCGACACCGGGGTCTCCGTGATCGGTCTCGCCTCGAACCTCGAGGAAGACAACATCGGCGCCGTGATCCTCGGCGATTACCTGGCCCTCAAGGAGGGAGATCCGGTGCGCCGCACCGGCCGCGTCCTCTCCGTGCCCGTCGGCCCGGAGATTCTCGGCCGCGTCGTGGACACGCTGGGGGAGCCGCGCGATGGACGCGGGCCGATCGAGACGGTGACCTACATGAAGGTCGACCGGAAGGCGCCCGGCATCGTGTACCGCCAGCCGGTGAACGAGCCGCTCCAGACGGGCCTCAAGGCGATCGACTCGATGATTCCGATCGGCCGCGGCCAGCGGGAGCTGATCATCGGGGACCGGGGCACGGGCAAGACGGCTGTGGCGATCGACGCGATCATCAACCAGAAGGGCGAGGACGTCGTCTGCGTCTACTGCGCCATCGGGCAGAAGGGCTCGACGGTCGCCGGCATCGTCGAACGGCTCCGAGAGGAGGGCGCGCTCGACTACACGGTCGTGGTGGCCGCGAACGCGTCGGAGCCCGCGCCGATGCAGTTCATGGCCCCCTACGCCGCGTGCGCGATCGGCGAGTACTTCATGTACGAGGAGGGGAAAGCCGTCCTCGTCATCTACGACGACCTCACGAAGCAGGCCGACGCCTACCGCGAGGCGTCGCTCATCCTGCGGCGTCCGCCGGGGCGCGAGGCATACCCGGGCGATGTCTTCTATCTGCACAGCCGCCTGCTCGAGCGGGCGGCCAAGATCAGCAATGATCCCGAGGCGATCGCCGGCCACCCGGACATCAGGAAGCCCGGCGGTTCGCTGACCGCGCTCCCGATCATTCAGACGGCGGCCGGCGACGTGTCCGCCTACATCCCGACGAACGTCATCTCGATCACCGACGGCCAGATCTTCCTCGAAACCGACCTCTTCTACTCGGGCGTGCGCCCGGCGGTGAACGTGGGGATCTCGGTCTCGCGCGTGGGCGGAAACGCCCAGATCAAGGCGATGAAGAAGGTCGCCGGACGTCTGCGGCTCGACCTCGCGCAGTTCCGTGAGATCGAAGCCTTCGCGCAGTTCGGCACGGAACTGGATGCCGCGACGCAGCGGCAGCTGGACCGGGGCCGGCGCACCGTGGAGATCCTGAAGCAGGGCCAGTACGAGCCGATGCCGGTCGAGGAGCAGGTGATGGTGATCTTCGCGGCCACCCAGGGGTTCCTGGACGCCCTGGACGTGTCGCGGATTCGCGGCTGGGAGGTCGGGTTCCTCGAGTACATGGGCACGAACCATCCGGAGGTCGGGGAGGCGATCCGGGCGGAGAACGTGATGTCGGACGAGACCGAAGCCGCGCTCCGCGAGGCGATCGAGTCCTATTCCGACACCTTCGTGCATGACGACGCCTCCCGAGGGGACGCCTCGGACGCCGCGGCATGAGCAAGTCGAGGGACATCTATCGGCGGATGAAATCCGTCGACAGCACGAAGAAGATCACGCGCACCATGGAGATGGTCGCGACCGCCAAGCTTGCGCAGGCGCAGGGGCGGGTGATTCGCGCACGTCCCTATTCGGCCGAACTGATGGACATGATCGCCCGGCTCGCCACGCCGGATCTGGCGGAGTCCCGGCCGCTTCTGCGCCAGCCCGCGCGCATCGAACGCGCCGCGGTGGTGCTCGTGACGAGCAATCGCGGGCTGTGCGGCGCCTTCAACGCGAATCTCATTCGCACCGCGCAGGCGCAGCTCGCCGAGCTGGAGGAAGCGGGAGCCCGGGTCGAGTTCCACGTCTACGGGAACAAGGGGATCTCGTACTTCCGGTTCCGCGGCGTCGAGATGGCGCACACGCGCAACGACCTGGGGGATCCTCCGACGACGGATGACGCCCGCGCGCTCATCGACGACCTGGCCGCCCGCTTCGTGGCCGGCGAGCTGGACGCCGTGCGGCTCGTCTTCGCGGAGTTCCGGAACATGGTGAGCACGCCCCCTTCGGTCCGGCAGGTGCTCCCGGTCGGCGTAGGGGAAGCGCGCAAGGGCCCGCAGCCCTTTTACATCCTGGACCCGTCGGAGGAGGCAATCCTCGACCACCTCCTGCCGCTCTATGTGACGAACTCGACATACAGCGCGCTCCTGGAGACGGCGGCGGCGGAGCAGGCGGCCCGCCGGACGGCGATGAAATCGGCGACGGACAACGCCAACGACTTCCTCGACAACCTGCGGCGGACGTACAACCGCGCCCGCCAAGCCGAGATCACGAATCAGATCGCGGAGATCATCGGCGGCGCGGACGCGTTGGACGGGTAACGGACGAACAGCGTACAGGGGCGGCGGCGCCCCCGAGAACCCGATAGCCATGAGGCTGACATATGTCTGAAGGATCGACCGAACGAGGCACCGGCAAGGTCGTGCAGGTCATCGGACCCACGATCGATGCGGAGTTCGAGCCCGAGCATTTGCCGGAGATCTACAACGCGCTCTCCGTGTCCTGGGAGGACGATGACGGGACCGTGCACGATCTCGTGTGCGAGGTGGCGCAGCACATCGGACGCAACCAGGTGCGCGCCGTCGCGATGGACGCGACGGACGGCGTGACGCGCGGGATGGAAGTCGTCGACACGGGACATCCCATCTCGGCGCCCGTCGGCGAGGCCTCGCTGGGCCGCATCCTCAATGTCCTCGGCGAGCCCGTGGACGAGCTGGGTCCGGTCGATGCGACGGAGCGATGGCCGATCCACCGCAAGTCGCCCACGCTGCAGAACCTCGAGCCGAAGACGGAGATCTTCGTCACCGGGATCAAGGTCGTGGATCTCATCGCCCCCTACGTGAAGGGCGGCAAGACGGGACTCTTCGGCGGCGCCGGTGTGGGCAAGACCGTCATCATCATGGAGCTCATCAACAACATCGCGCAGGAGCACGGTGGCCGCTCCGTCTTCTGCGGCGTCGGCGAGCGCACCCGGGAGGGGAACGACCTCTGGCTCGAGATGAAGGAATCGGGCGTCATCGACTCGACCGCGCTCATCTACGGGCAGATGAACGAGCCGCCGGGCGCGCGCCTGCGCGTGGGACTCACCGGCCTCACGGTGGCGGAGTACTTCCGCGAAGTGGAAGGGCTCGACGTCCTCCTCTTCATCGACAACATCTTCCGCTTCAGCCAGGCCGGGTCCGAGGTGTCCGCACTGCTCGGCCGCATGCCGAGCGCGGTGGGCTACCAGCCGACGCTCGCCACGGAGATGGGCAACCTCCAGGAGCGCATCACGTCGACCACGCGGGGCTCGATCACCTCGGTGCAGGCGATTTACGTGCCGGCGGACGACCTCACGGACCCGGCGCCGGCCGCGGCCTTCACGCACCTCGACTCCCAGACCGTCCTTTCGCGCCAGATCGCCGAACTCGGCATCTACCCGGCCGTGGACCCGCTCGACTCCAGCAGCCGCATCCTCAGCGAGCAGTTCCTGGGCGAGCGGCACTACCGCGTGGCCACGGCGGTGCAGCGCACGCTGCAGCGCTACAAGGACCTGCAGGACATCATCGCGATCCTCGGGATGGATGAACTCTCCGAGGAGGACAAGGTCATCGTGAACCGGGCCCGGCGGATCCAGAAGTTCCTGTCGCAGCCCTTCCACGTGGCCGAGCAGTTCACCGGCATCCCGGGTCGCTACGTTCCGCTGGAGACGACGATCGAGTCGTTCGAGCGGGTCGTCGAGGGCGAGTTCGACCACCTGCCGGAACAGGCTTTCTACATGGTCGGCGGGATCGAGGAAGCGATCGAGCAGGCGAAGAAGCTGGAGGCGGAGGCCGCATGACGGCGACGGCGTCCGCCGACCGGCGACTCAACGTCACGGTGATCTCACCGTCGGCCGCCGCCTTGTCCGGCGTCGCAACGTCGATCATCGCCCCCGCGCACGACGGCGAATTGGGAATTCTCTACGGCCACGCGCCCATGGTCGTCCTGCTGGGCGAGGGCCTGCTTCGCATCCGTACGGACGACGGCCCGCGCCGTTTCCGCGTTGCCCGGGGCTTCCTGCAGGTCCTCGACAACACGGTCGCCGTCCTCGCCGAAGAGGTCGAGCCGGCCGCGGAGAACTGACGCTTTCTCGCTCCGTGGCAGGTGCTTGACGCCCCTCCGAAACGACCCTATTTTATCCGTCTTCCCTGCGAGCGCCCTGGGGCGTCTTGCGGGGTCCGCTTTTTTGACAATCTGGTAGCGAGTGAGAGTGCTGGGCGCCGAGTGCGTCTGAGGTGCTTGATGCCGTC
>VXMR01000078.1 GCA_009841005.1 Gemmatimonadales bacterium | reverse complement strand
TCTTCGTGGGCGGCGTCATCGCGCCCGGGCCCACGGCCGGCACGGACCAGCTCGCGCGCGCGACGGCGCAACTCCCGCAGATCCACGTGGAGAAACCGGCCCGGGTCATCGGCCGCAACACGCAGGACTGTCTGTTGAGCGGTGGGTTCTACTCGGTGGTGGAGGGGATCGACGGCATCGTGGAGCGGATCGGCGAGGAGTGGGAACGCGAGCCGCTCGTCGTCGCCACCGGGGGACTCGCGCGGGTCGTGGGGCCGCACTGCCGCACTGTGGACCGCATCGAGCCGGCGCTGACGATCACCGGCCTGGCGATCGCGGACCGCTACCTGTTCGGACCGCCCGCCGGCTCCGACGGCTGACGTTCGCCGCCGGCTTCAGGACCTGCGGAGGAAAGCGGCGCCGCCGCAGCACTTCTCCTTCATCTTGTTCGCGAACTCCGGATTGATCATCCGCACGACCAGGTAGAAAATCGCGACGAAGATCGCGACCTTCACGGCCATCCACACGAGGGGCAGGACGAGGGAGAAGAGGATCCCCGTCACCCACAGACCCACCGCGCCCGCGGCCACCAGCACTACGGCTGCACGAAACATGTCGACCTCCCTTTCTGGCCCGCTCGTACGATAGGCGTACGGGGCAGGTTTCATAACCCCCGGGCCCGTCCCCGGCCGGCCCGCCGACCGATTCGGCGGCCGCGCCCCTCGTCCGTCCGAAGCCACTTGATCAGGACGCTCCACGCTCATATCTTCTGCTCGCCTTAGCACTCGCTGCCCCAGAGTGCTAACAGCCGCGGGATCCCTCGCGGCTTTCATCGGAAGGATCACCCAACACCGAAGGTCCAAGGAGGGACAGGCAAGATGGCAACCGCCTCGAACACGAAACTGAACATCTCCCCCATGGCCGACCGCATCGTCGTCGCGCCGCTCGAAGAGACCGAGGAGATGCGCGGTGGTCTGTACATTCCGGACACCGCGAAGGAGAAGCCGCAGCAGGGCACCGTCGTCGCCGTGGGCCCCGGCCGCATGAACGACGACGGCGACCGCATCCCGATGGAAGTCAACACCGGAGACCGGGTGCTCTACGGCAAGTACGCCGGGACCGAGGTTTCGCTGGATGGCGACGACTACCTGATCGTGAAGGAAAGCGACGTTCTGGCCGTCCTCTAACCGCTGAAGCGGAAGACGGCGGGTCAAACCCGTTGACTGGTGCGCCCGAATAACCGGGCGAAGGAGACGAAATGGCGAAGGATCTTGAATTCGATACCGCGGCACGGCAGCGCCTGAAGGCGGGCGTGGACAAGCTCGCGCGCGCGGTCAAGGTCACGCTCGGCCCCAAGGGGAGGAACGTGGTCCTTGAGAAGAAGTTCGGCAGTCCGACGATCACGAAGGACGGCGTGACGGTCGCGAAGGAAGTCGAACTGGACGACCCGGTCGAGGATCTCGGCGCGAAGATGGTGAAGGAAGTCGCGACGAAGACGTCCGACGCGGCGGGCGACGGCACGACGACGGCGACGGTGCTCGCGCAGTCGATCTTCACCGAGGGGCTCAAGAGCGTGACGGCGGGTGCGAACCCGATGGCGCTCAAGCGCGGCATCGACAAGTCTGTCGAGGCGATCGTCGCGAACCTGCATTCGATCTCCGTCGAGACCTCCGGGAAGACGGAAATCGCCCAGGTCGCCGCCATTTCGGCGAACAGCGACCAGGAGATCGGCGAACTGATCGCCGACGCGATGGAGAAGGTCGGGAAGGACGGCGTCATAACGGTCGAGGAGGCCCGCGGCCTCGAGACCGAGCTGGAGACCGTGGACGGGATGCAGTTCGACCGCGGCTACCTCTCGCCGTACTTCGTCACGGATCCGGACAAGATGGAGGTCGTCCTCGACGAGCCGATCATCCTGATCCACGACAAGAAGATCTCGGCCATGAAGGACCTGCTGCCGGTCCTCGAGAAGGTTGCCCAGATGGGCAAGCCTCTCCTGATCGTGGCGGAGGACGTGGAGGGCGAGGCGCTCGCCACGCTCGTCGTCAACAAGCTGCGCGGCACGCTCAAGGTCGCGTCCGTCAAGGCTCCGGGCTTCGGCGATCGCCGCAAGCAGATGCTGCAGGACATCGCGATCCTCACCGGCGGCCAGGTGATCTCCGAGGAGCTCGGCTTCAAGCTCGAGAACACCGTGGTCGGCGATCTCGGCCAGGCGAAGCGGATCGTCATCGACAAGGACAACACGACGGTCGTCGATGGCGCCGGTGACACGGACCGCATCCAGGGCCGCATCAGCGAGATCAAGGTCGCGATCGACAAGTCCACGTCCGACTACGACCGCGAGAAGCTGCAGGAGCGGCTGGCGAAGCTGGCCGGCGGCGTGGCGGTCATCAACGTGGGCGCCGCGACCGAGACGGAGATGAAGGAGAAGAAGGCCCGCGTCGAGGACGCGCTGCACGCGACGCGCGCGGCCGTCGAAGAGGGCATCGTCCCCGGCGGCGGTGTGGCACTGCTGCGGAGCCAGGCGGCGCTGGACGGCGTCGAGGGCTCGGACGCCGACGAGTCGATCGGAATCCGGATCGTGCGCCGCGCGGTCGAGGAGCCCGTTCGCACGATCGCCTCGAACGCCGGAGCCGAGGGTTCGATCATCGTCGAGAAGGTGCGCGAGGCCGAGGGCCGGAACACCGGCTACAACGCGGCCACGGACGAGTACGAGGACATGGTGAAGGCCGGCGTCATCGACCCGACCAAGGTCACGCGTACCGCGCTCCAGAACGCGGCCTCGATCGCGGGGCTGCTGCTCACGACCGAGGCGGTCGTGGTGGAGCGGCCCGAGGCGGAGGATCCCGCCGCGGCGGCCGCCGCCGGCGGCATGCCGGGCGGCGGCATGGGCGGAATGTACTAGTCGCTTCCGGGGGGCGGAGATCCGTTCCCTTGCCGTCAGGTGTTGGAGCAGCACGGAAGGCCCGGCTTCGGTCGGGCCTTCGCTGCATCCGCCCGCGATATTAGGATGTCGCGATGCGGTTACTCAGATCCCGTTCCGGACCTCCCCTGAATCGTGCGGCTGTCGCTCGGGCGATGCTGTGGATCGCCGCCCTGGCGCCGCTTGCCTGCGCGGAGGCGACGGGCCCCGACGGAGATCTCTGTCCCGCCGTGGCGAGTCGCGGCGCCACCCGCTTCACGCTGTCGCTCGCGGCCGGGGAGATGTGCGTGCTGCCGGCGGGAGGCGTCCAGGTCGTGGAGATCGGGGCAGGCAACGCGTCGGCGGAGTATCTGATCGTCGTGCAGAGCGGCCTGCGCACGCCGGCGGCGACGACGCGCCTCCGGCTCGATGCGCACGCGAGCGGGGCCGCAGCTGTGCGGGTCCCTCCACTCGTCGCCCCGGCGCGCACGCCGCCGGTCGATGCCTTCGGCTTCGAGGGCGACAGGCCCGGCCTCGAGGAGGCGTCGCGGGCCGACCTCACCTTCCGGGCGAATGCCCGCCGCGCCGTGCTGGGCGCGCGCCCGCTCCGCCCGAGGCCCGCCGCGGCACCGGACCCGGGCATGGTGCGCGCGAACGCGGCCTCCGCCCACGCGACGCTTCCCACCGTCGGCGACACGGTGATCTTCAGCAACGCGGTGCATCCGAACCTCGACGTCGACTGCGACGGGATCCACGACGTGACCGCGGTCGTCCGCGCGGTGGGTCCGAACTTCGCGATCGTGGAGGATCTCGATGGGGCCGGCGTCGTGCTCGGCGGCGGCTACGAGGGGGTCCTGGGACTGCTCGAGGAGTCGGTCTTCCCGGTCCTCTCGGCGTACTTCGGCGAACCCGCGGACATCGACGGAAACGGCGTCGTATGGGTCCTGTTCTCTCCCGTCGTAAACCGGACGACGCCCCGCGACAGCGATACCAGGATCCTGGGGTTCTTCAATCCGGCTGATCTGGCCGATCCCGAGGACTGCCCGGCGTCCAACGGCGGGGAGATCCTCTACCTCCTCGCGGCCGATCCCGATGGCCGGTTCTCGAAGCCCGTACCCACAAGGTTCGCCACGA
Organism: Gemmatimonadales bacterium; assembly: GCA_009841005.1. Taxonomy (GTDB): domain Bacteria; phylum Gemmatimonadota; class Gemmatimonadetes; order Palauibacterales; family Palauibacteraceae; genus Palauibacter; species Palauibacter polyketidifaciens. The sequence goes on along the minus strand of VXMR01000078.1, from coordinate 23,388 downwards.
CCGGGGCGGTCGGCGTGGCCGCGCACGAACTGGCGCACCTCATTTCGGCCGAGCGCCGAACCGTGCTCGCCAGGGGCTCCTTCGCCTCCCTTGAGGAAACCTGGCTGAGCGAGGCGCTGGCGCATTCGGCGGAGACGTTCGTCGGGATGTCGGGTGCGTTCCTGCGTCCCGGGAGCAACTACGGGTTCACGGAACTCTTCGCGAATTCCGACAATTTCGCGACGTATCACTTCCCGAACTTCCGCCGCTCCGCGTTCTACCTGCTCGGCCCGCACCGGACTCCCGCGCTGGGCGACGCCTACTCGCACGATCCCGACGGAATCTCCTCGCTCGCGATGCGAGGCTTCGGGTGGCTCTTCCTCCGCTGGTTCGCGGATCAGTACTCGACGGCGGGCGGCGGAGTGCTCGGCGGTGCCGCGGAGGAGACCATCTTCCACGACCTTGCGGGAGGGGGGGAGGCTCGCGCGCGTGGCGTGGCGAACATCGAGCGGGTCGCGGCGGCGCTCGGTGGACCGGACACATGGGACGACCTGCTCGCAGCCTGGGCTCTTGCCCCGATCGCCGACGACCTGCCCGGCGCTCCCTCCTCGACGCAGATCAGGACCTTGCACCTTCGCGACGTGTTTGCCGCCCTGCACCGGGAACTGGGAGGAAGGATCCCCTTCGCGAGAGCCTTCCCGCTCCAGGCGATGGACATTCCGCTCGCCGACGGGACGGATGCCCGGATCGATTTCGAACTCGCCGCCTCGACGGGCTACTATTTCCGGCTCAAGAGCGAGGGGCCACACCCGGAGGTCCGTCTGAGACTCACGACCCAGGCCGGGCTCTCCGTCCCCCCTTCCGAGGCCATCCGCGTCGTCGCCCTCCGGACGCGTTGACCTCGCGGAGCATGGAAGCGGCGTACAGAGCTTCGCTCTCTTCGGGCACGGACCGCGCAGGGCGGGTATCTTGCGCCCGGAAGCGGCCGGCGGGCTCCGGGGATCCTCCGGCTCCGCGGGCCGGCGGGCGCACGGAATCGTGCCAGGGAGATCGACTGTGAGACACGCATGCTGAGACTGTGCGGAAGGCGGCTGCGCCCGGCAGCGGCGATCTCCGGTCTCGCGCTCGCGGCGTGCGGGGGCGGCACGACGGACCCGCCACCGCCGCCGCCTCCGCCCCTCGCCTCCGGGTGCGGGGGGACGGCCACGCCGTCCGTGTCCGCCACGCTGGACCTGTCCCCCGGCGAGCATGTCACGCTCGATGACGCCTCGGATGTGCGCGCCTTCAGGCTGGCGGGCTCCAGCGATCCCCGCGACTACCAGGTCATCGTCCAGAGCGCTTCCGGGGCGCCCGGCCAGAGCGTGGACGGCTGCATGCGGGTGAGCGCCGAGCGCGCCTCCGGGAACGTGACCCCGACCCGACCACCCCGTCTCACCTCCGCGGGCGGAGAATTGAACCGCGACCTTCGCCGCCGGGAGTCCTGGTACGCGCGCGAACACGTCCTCCGGGAGCGGGAGATGCAGGAACTCGCCGCGGTCGGGGCCCGGCCCATAAGGTCCCGAGCCCGGGGGCTCGACCCGCTGGCCGATGCGCTGCGGCCGCCGGAGCTCGGGGACACCCTTTCCTTCCGGGTCGGCGTGGGCGCGAACCTGGTCGTGAACTGCCGCAATCCGACGATGGTCATGGGCGAAGTGAGGTACGCGGGAGAGCACTTCACCATCGTGGAAGACCTGCAGTTCCACGATCAGCCCGACAGCGACCGGTTCTCGGCGGACGAGTTCGAGACGATCGGCCGGCAGCTCGACGAAGTCGTGTACCCGGTGGATGTCGCCTACTTCGGCGAACCCGCGGACATCGACAACAACGGCACCGTCTTCGCCCTCATCACGGCCGAGGTGAACAAGCTCACGCCCGCGGGCGAGGAGAGCGTCGTCGCCGGTTTCTTCCTCGCGCGCGATCTGACGACAAGATCGAGCTGCGAGGCTTCGAACGAGGGAGAGATCTTCTATCTCGTGGGCCCGGATCCGGACGAGGACTACGGCTCGGACATCAGCCTCGACTTCGCCAACGCGCTCGCGCGGTCGACGGTCGCGCACGAGTTCGCCCATCTGCTCAACACCCAGCAGCGCGTCACGCTCGGAGGCGGCAACATCTTCGGCGACCGGGAGGTCGCATGGCTCGACGAGGCGATGGCCCATCTTGCCGAGGAGCTCGCCGGCCTTCGGGCCGCGGGTCTCGGGACCAGGGAGAACCTCGATCTGGAGATGCTCACGTCCAGCGAGGAACAACTCTCCATCTACAACCACTTTCACATCGTGAACCAGATCCGCCTGGGCCGCTTCCTGCGTGGCGGCTGTCCCCCGGATCCCAACGGTCCGGGGGCGGCTCCGGCGCTGGGTGACGCGGCCGGCGAAGATCCGGGCGGGGTGGAATCCCTCTCTTTCCGCGGGTTCGCGTACGGGTTCGCGCGCTGGCTCGGCGACCAGTTCGGGGCGCCTGGGAGCGGAGGCCCGCTTCCCGGGAGCAGGGAAGACGAACTGTTTCGGTATCTGACCTCGGGAGGCCCCGCGCACTTCAAGGGGATCACCAACGTGGAACGCACCCTCCAGGCCGTCGCCGGCGTGGAGATGGAATGGGAGGAGATCCTCTCGCTGTATCTCACGTCCCTCATCGCGGACGACCGCACGCCGGGCGACGCGGATCCCCGGACCCAGTGGAAGACCTGGAATCTTGAGGCGCTCTTCCGACAGCTGAGCGACTCCAATCTCGGCGACCGCTGCCCGTTCACCCGCAACTTCCCGCTCACTCCCTCGAGGGTGAACGTGCACGTGTCGACGAACAGTTCGACCGAGTTCACCGTGAATTCCTCCACGGGGCGCTACTTCTCGCTCGTGAGTTCGGGCGCGACGCCCGACCTGATCGTCGAGGTCATGGACCCGGCCGGGGCGAACCTCCCGGGACGGGCGCGGGCGCAGGTCACCGTGCTCAGGATGCGCTGAACCCTCCACTGCACTAGCTTCCGCGTCCACTCGAACCCTCTGTCACATCGTGCATCGACGGGTAGGCCGATGAACGACTCCCAGATTTCCGTTTCGCTCCCCGACGGTTCCTCCAAGCGGCTGCCACGCGGCTCGAGCGCCGGCGATCTTGCCGCGGCGATCGGTCCGGGGCTGGCCCGGGCTGCCGTCGCCGCCCGCGTGAACGATGTGCTCACGGATCTTACGGCCCCGCTTCCGGACGAAGCGCAGGTCGCGATCGTGACGCGCAGCGACGAGGATCCCGACGCGCTCTACGTTCTGCGGCACTCCGCGGCCCATGCGCTCGCCACCGCCGTTCGCGAGCTGTATCCGGGCGCGGGAATCGGCTTCGGGCCCCCGATCGACGATGGCTTCTACTACGACTTCGAGGTCCCGGCGCCCTTCACGCCGGAGGACCTGGAGAAGATCGAGCGCGCGATGGCGGACGTCGCGGGGGCGGACGCCCCGTTCGAGCGCCGCGAAGTGGACCGCGAGGAAGCCGCGGAACTGTTCGCGGACGATCCGCTCAAGCTGGAGCGGCTGGCCGAGATCCCCGAGGGCGACGCGATTTCCGTCTATCGGAACGGCCCGTTCCTCGATCTTTGCCGGGGGCCGCACGCGCCCCGCACGGGCGAAATCTGCCATTTCCGGGTCCTCAGCGCCGCGGGAGCCTATTGGCGCGGCGATGAGAAGCGGCAGATGCTGCAGCGCATCTATGGCACGGCCTTCTACTCGAAGGAGGCGCTCGAGGCATACATCACGCGGCGCGAAGAAGCCCGCAAGCGCGATCACCGGAAGCTGGGCAGGGAACTCGACCTGTTCTCGATTCAGGAGGAGATCGGGCCTGGGCTCGTGTGCTGGCACCCCAAGGGCGCCCGCGTGCAGCTCGAGTTGAGGCGCTGGATCGAAGACCTTCAGGAGGCGCACGGTTACGACTTCGTCTACACGCCGCACATCTCCGGCGAGGCGCTCTTCCGGCGCTCCGGGCACCTCCCGAACTACGCGGAGAACATGTACCCCCGGATGGCGGACGAGGATGGCGAAGCGTTCCGCGTGAAGCCGATGAACTGTCCGGGACACATCACGATCTACGCGGCGAACCCCCGCAGCTACCGCGACCTTCCGGTGCGCCTCTCCGAGATTGCGAACGTGTACCGCCACGAACGGTCGGGGACGCTGCACGGACTGCTGCGCGTGCGCATGCTCACGATGGACGACGGGCACGTCTTCTGCACTCCCGAGCAGATCGAGGAGGAGATCTTCATCTGCCTGAAACTCGTCGACACGGTGATGACGACGCTGGGCCTCGACTACCGGTTCGATCTTTCCACGCGTCCGGACGGGGACAAGCGGATCGGCGGCGACGAGGTCTGGGACGTGGCGGAAGACGCGTTGCGCGACGCGCTGGAGCGCGGAGGGCTGGAGTACGAGCTGGACGAGGGCGGAGGCGCGTTCTACGGCCCCAAGATCGACATCAAGTACAAGGACGCGATCGGACGCGAGTGGCAGGGGGCCACGATCCAGTTGGACTTCAACCTTCCCGACCGCTTCGAGCTCGAGTACATGGGGGCGGACAACAAGCCGCACCGGCCCGTACTGATCCACCGCGCCATCTTCGGCACCCTGGAGCGCTTCACCGGCGTACTCATCGAACACTTCGCGGGCGCCTTCCCGCCCTGGCTCGCGCCCGTGCAGGTCCGCGTGCTCCCGATCACGGACGCCCACGCGGCCGCCGCCGGCGAGATCCGGGACTGCCTCGCCACCGACGGCCTGCGCGTCGAACTCGACGCCCGGTCGGACACGCTCGGCTACCGCATCCGCGACGGCGAACTGCAGAAGATCCCCTACCTTCTCGTCGTCGGAGACCGCGAGATCGAGGCCGGCACCGTCGCCGTCCGCGCCCGCGGCGCGAAACGCAAACAGGAAGTCCTCCCCCTCGACGACTTCGTATCCCGGGTCCGCAGTCGCGTCGAGACCCGGTCTCTCGAAACGTGACGTCTGCCGGTTCGCGCGCCGGTCGTCGTTGACAGGAGGGCCGCTCGGGGGCACTTTCCGGGCGTTGAAAAACAGACAAGCGGGGCCGCGATGCCCCCACCCTATCGGCGCACGAACTCGTGCTGCTGCCGGGTCGATGGTGCATTCCCCGCGTGGGATGTGCCCTCGTGCCCGGTCGGCAAGCGTCGAACCGGGCTTTTTCTATGAGGTGCAGTGAACGGAGATCCAAGAGTCAACGACAAGATCCGGATCAGCCCGATCCGGCTCATCGACGAGGAGGGCAACCAGCTCGGCATCGTCGCGACGGACGAAGCCCGTTCGATGGCGGCCGATCGCGGGCTCGACCTCGTGGAGGTGGCGCCCGGCGCGCGACCGCCCGTCTGCCGGCTCATGGACTTCGGAAAGTACAAGTACGCGCAGGCGAGGAAGGCGCGGGAAGCGAAGAAGAAACAGCACATCATCCACGTCAAGGAAGTGAAGCTGCGGCCGAAGATCGAGGCGCACGACATCGACTTCAAGATGCGGCACGCACGCAGATTTCTGGGGGATGGAGACAAGGTGAAGTTCACGCTCATGTTCCGGGGACGCGAGGTCACGCACCCGGAGCGGGGGAGACGGATCCTCGAGATGGTGAAGGAAGAGTTGGAGGACATCGCGGTGGTGGAGTCGGACATCGCCCATGAGGGTCGTACGATGACCATGCTGATGGGACCGCACCGCACGTAGTCCACTCCAGAACGACGACTCCGTCGCGGACGGCCGGTGACGGAGCTGAACCGGAGCATACGCAAGATGCCCAAGATGAAGACGAACCGGTCCGCCGCGAAGCGGTTTCGAAAGACCGGCAGCGGAAAATTCCGGCGCCGGCGTGCCTACCACAGCCACATCCTGACGAAGAAGAGCCCCAAGCGTAAGCGTCGGCTCCGTCAGGGCACCCTTGTGGCGAAGGCGGACGAGAAGCGCGTGAAGCGGCTTCTGGGGAAATAGTTCGCCCCATTCCCCGGACAGTAGCCCGGACAGTCTCAGTATCAGGAATCAGGAGGTGCGGCCATGCCACGCGCGACGAGCAGCGTTGCACGTAACCGTCGAAAGAAAAAGGTCCTCAAGGAAGCCCGCGGCCAGTTCGGAGCGCGGTCGAAGCTCTATCGCACCGCGAAGAACTCCGTCGAGCGCGGCTGGGCCTATGCCTACGTCGATCGGCGCAAGAAGAAGCGCGACTTTCGCCGACTGTGGATCTCCCGCATCAATGCCGCGGCCCGGCAGAACGGAATCTCATATTCCCGCTTCGTCAGCGGGCTGAAGAGCGCCGGCGTCGACCTGAACCGCAAGGTGCTCGCGGACCTCGCCATTCGGGATCCGGCCGCCTTTACCAAGCTCGTCGAGGTGGCCAAAGCGCACGGCCCATGACCCCGGCCGGAGCTTCCCTCCTCGATCGGATCGCCGCGATCGAGGGGAAGGGGCTCGCCGCGATCGGGGAGGCGACGGATTCCGCCACGCTCGAGTCCGCCCGCGTCGAATACCTTGGCCGGAACGGTCAGCTGGCCGACGTCATGTCCCTGATCGGCACGGTCGAGGCCCAGGCCCGACGCGATGTCGGACAGCGCGCGAACGCCGTGAAGACGGTGCTGCGCGGAGCCCTCGAGGAGCGGGCGAAGGCGCTGGAGAGCGCCGTCCGCGGGCCGCGCGCCCGCATCGATCGGACGCTTCCCGCGCGCGAGCGCTGGGTCGGTGGCGTGCATCCCGTGACCCGGGTCATCGACGAGATCTGCGAAATCTTCGCGGAGATAGGCTTCACGAGCGTGCTCGGCCCCGAGATCGAGTCCACGTGGTACAACTTCACCGCGCTCAACATCCCGCTCGATCACCCCGCCGCCGACATGATGGACACGTTCTACCTGGAAAAGGACGTCGTGCTGCGGACGCACACGTCGCCCGTCCAGGCGCGCGTGATGGAGGCCTTCCGGCCGCCCGTCCGCGTCGTCGTGCCGGGGCTCGCGTACCGGCGTGACTCCTTCGATCCCTCGCACGCCCCCGCCTTCGAGCAGATCGAGGGTCTCGCGGTCGACGAAGGCGTGGATTTCGTCGAGTTCCGCGCCGCGATCGAGCACTTCGTGCACCATTTCTTCGGTCCGGGGACGAAGACCCGGTTTCGGCCGTCATTCTATCCGTTCACCGAGCCTTCGGCGGAGGTGGACGTGTCATGCACCGTGTGCGCGAGCGGTTGCTCCACCTGCAAGCGCACGGGTTGGATCACGATCATGGGAAGCGGGATGGTGGATCCCGCCGTCTTCGAGGCCGTGGGGTACGACCCGGAGCGCTACACGGGCTACGCATTCGGGATGGGACCGGCCCGCATCGCGATGGTGCGGCACGGGATCCCCGACATGCGGCTCCTCTACGAGGGGGAGATGAGCTTTCTGCAGCAGTTCGCATGAACATCTCGTTCAACTGGATCGACGAACTCGTCGGACTGCGCGAGGAGTTAAGCGACCCGCAGGTTCTGGCCGAGCGGCTGACCATGACCGCCGCCGCGGTGGAGAAGATCGAGACGGTGGGCGCGGGACTGGACGGGATCGTCGTGTCCCGCGTGCTCGAGACCCGTCCGCACCCGAACGCGGACCGGCTCACTCTGTGCAAGGTGGACCGGGGCGCCGGCGAGGTGCTCGACGTCGTGTGCGGGGCTCCCGTCATCGCGACCGGAGGGCTCTATCCGCACGTGGCTCCCGGCGGCGAACTCCCCGCCGGCTTTCGCATCGAGAGCCGGAAGATCCGCGGTGAATTGAGTCACGGGATGCTGTGCTCGGAGGCCGAACTCGAGCTGGGCCGCGACAAGGGAGGCATCATGCGGCTCGCGGACGAGCTCGAGCCGGGAGCGCCGCTCGCGCCGGCGCTGGGCCTGCCGGACACGCGCCTCACGCTGGACCTGAACCCGAACCGGGTCGACCTCGCCTGCCACGTCGGCGTGGCGCGGGAAGTGGGAGGCCCCCCGACGCCGCGCGACTTCGGGGGGGCGGCGTGGCGGCCCGAGTGGCGCGACGGCGAGTCGGAGGCGGGCGGGGCCGGGGTCACGGTCCGCATCGAGGATCTCGACCGGTGTCCGCGCTACATGGCCGCCGTCATCCGGGGGGTCAGGGTCGGGCCGTCGCCGGCGTGGCTCGCGGGCCGGCTGCTCGCGGTGGGGGCGCGCCCGATCAGCAACGTCGTCGACGCGACGAACTACGTCCTGCACGAGTACAACCAGCCTCTGCACGCCTTCGATCTCGCGCGGCTGTCGGGAGCGGAGATCCGGGTGCGCGCGGCCGTGTCCGGCGAGCCGCTGACGACGCTCGATGGACAGGAGCACAAGGTCGCGCCGGAACAGACGGTGATCGCCGACCGCGATCGCGCGATCGCCTTCGCGGGGGTCATGGGAGGGCTCGACACGGAGGTGACGGAAGACACGGTCGATCTGCTCATCGAGTGCGCGTCGTTCGACCCGTCCGGCGTGCGGCGGACGCGGACCCGCGCGGGACTTTCCACCGACGCGTCCTATCGCTTCGAGCGGGGGATCGATGTCCACGCCCAGGAGCGTGCGCTCGCGCGCTGCGTGGAACTCATCGTCGCTACCGCAGGCGGCGAGGCGGACCTCATCGGCCTCCGCGCGGGTCCGGCGCCGGCCCCGGTTCCGCCGATCGACGTCCGCGTCAGTCGCGTGAACCAGGTACTCGGCTTCGGGCTCGATGGGGCGGAGGTCCGCGCGGCGCTCGATCCGATCGGCTTCAAGGCCCTCTCCGACGGGGAGGGTGGTGCCGACGGGGAGGGTGGCGCCGGCGGAAACGGGGCGACCGACGTGCTGCGCATCTCCGTGCCGGGATGGCGCACGGACATCGCGCGGGAGATCGACCTGGTCGAGGAAGTCGCGCGCCGGGTCGGGTACGACGCCGGAGCAGGCCAGGACCGCAGGTTCCGGCCGAGTGCGGTGCCCGCGGATCGGCGCGTCGAAAAGGCGGCCAGAGTGCGGGAGCTGCTCACCGCACGCGGACTCCTCGAAGCTCGCAGCCTGAGCTTCATGCCCGAGGACTTCCGGGGGAATCGCGCCGTCGTGCCGGTGCCGAACCCGCTCTCGGCGGAGGAGAGTTGCCTTCGCTCCGCCATGGTCCCCGTGCTGCTTCGGCGGCTGGAGCATAATTATGCGCGTGGCAACCGCAACGTGCGCCTCTTCGAACTCGGCACCGTGTTCGCGTACGCGGCCGGCGCGGGGCCGGCAGGGGAGGTGGACGGGACCGGTCGTTTCGAGGAATCCGGAAGGATAGGGGCCATCATCGCCGGCACCCGGCGTCCGGATCACTGGTCGGGGCCGGCACTCGACTACGACCTGTGGGATCTCAAGGAGATCGCCGGATCGTTCGCGGATCGTCTGTGCGGCGCGACGCTCGTGCCGTTCGACGACGCCGTGGCTCTCGACGCCACGGAGAGCGGCGCGTCTCTCGCCGGACCGTGGCTCTCCCGCGGCGGATTCCGCGCCGTGAAGGACGGTCGCGTGGTCGGCGTCGCGGGGGTCGTGGACGGGGCGTCGCTCGACGCGCCACCGTGGGCTGCGCCCGCGTTCGCACTCGAGTTCGATCTCGCCGCCGTCGAGGGGCGATCCGTGCCCGCCTATCGGAAGACGTCGCCGTTCCCCGCCGTGCGCCGCGACCTCTCGATGACGGTGCCGCGGGGCGTCCCCGCCGCGGACATCGAGCGGGCCGTGCGGGAAGCGACCTCCGATCTCCTGCGTGACGTACGCCTCTTCGACGTTTACTCGGGCGAGGAGATCGAGGGCGGCCGCCTCGGGCTCGCGTGGACGTTTCGCTTCCGGGCTCCCGACCGTACGCTGACGGATCAGGACGTCGAGTCGGAGATGTCCGCACTCTCTACCGCCCTGGAGAAACGGTTCGGTGCCAGAATCCGAAGGTCCTGAACGGCAACGGGAAGTCGAGCGACTGCTTGACCGCCTCTCGCGGGCGGCAGGCAGCATCGAGACCCGTTTGGAGAAATCCCGGCTCGCCGGCACCAGCGGCCCGCCGACCCCTGACATCGAGGAGCGACTCAAGACGGTGACGGCGGAGAACCGTCGCCTGCGCGAGACGCTGGCCGAGGCCAGAAAGAAGGCCGTGCGACTGCGTAACCGCCTCGCTCACGTGGAGGATGAGGTATGACTTCAGCGGATGAATCGCCGCCGATCGGCGTAACGATCTTCGGCGATCGATACCGGATCCGGACGGACCGGGGTGACGCGCACACGCGGGCCTGCGCGAAGTACGTGGACGACGCGATTCAGCGGGCGCACATGACAGGCGTGGCCGAACCTCACCGCGCCGTGGTCCTCGCCGCGCTGGAGATCACCGATGAACTCCTCCAAGCCCGCCGGGAGGTCGAGCAACTCACGGCCGCCGTTGAGGCGCGAGTCACGGAAGTGACCGAACGGCTCGAGTCCATCGCGGGCAACACCGCGGGGTAGGTCCCGCCGTTCCTCCGCGGAGCCGCGGGCCCGCCGTCCGCTTGCGGCGTGCAGAATCCCGAGCAACGTTTCCATAGGTGTTGTGCTGTCCGTAAGGCGGCCTCGCACGAGCGTGGCCCCAGCTTCAGATAGATGATCGCACGGAGCGCATCGTTCCGTCCGATCTGAGCGGCATGCACCGGTGGACGAGTCCGCCGGTTTTTTTGTTCATAGATGGTTCGAGGATTGGAGTCTGGCCATGCTGGAATCCATCACCGTGCCGACGATGCTGTTGGCCATCGCAGGTCTCGTGGCGGGGGGCGTCGCAGGGATCCTGATCGAGCGACGGGGCCTGCGCCGGGCGCGCGGCCGCCTTGAGAGCGATGGGCGGGATATCATTGAATCCGCCCGGCTGGAGGCGGGCAGCCTCCGGAAGGCGGCGGAGCTGGCGGGGCGCGAAGAGGCGCAACGTCTCCGGGAGGAATCAGCCAGGGAAGCGGAGCGCCGGCGCGCCGAGCTGGAGCGGCTGGAGCAGCGGACGCTCGAGCGGACCGAGACGCTCGAACAGAAGCTCGAGAAGATCGACCAGCGGCAGGAGCGGGTGGATCGGAGTCGCGAGCAGATCGAGGCGGAGCGTGGCGAACTCGATACGCGGGCGAAGGAACTCGTCGACCGCGAGCGGGAACTCGGAAGGCGCCTCGAGGAGATCGCGGGCATCAGCCGGGAAGCCGCGCGCCGAGAGTTGATCGGCCAGATTCGCGACCAGGCGCGGGCGGATGCCGCGCAGCACGTGCGGGAGGTCACCGAACGCGCCCGGAACGAGGCCGAACGGGAAGCCCGCAAGATCATCTCCCAGGCGATCGAGAAGCTCTCCGTAGATCATTCCTCCGAAGCCGCCGTCTCCGTCGTCACCCTTCCCAGCGATGACATGAAGGGCCGGATCATCGGACGGGAGGGCCGGAACATCCGGTCCTTCGAAGCCGCCACGGGCGTCGATGTGGTCGTGGACGATACGCCCGAGGCCGTCATCCTCTCCTGCTTCGATCCCGTCCGCCGCGAAGTCGCGCGGCTGGCGATGGATCGCCTCGTCGGCGACGGCCGGATCCACCCGGGTCGCATCGAGGAGGTCGTGGAGAAGGCGCAGGAAGATGTCCAGGCGACGATGCGGAAGGCGGCTGACGAGGTCCTGTACGAACTCGGCATCCACGACCTGCACCCGAAACTCCGCGAAGTTCTCGGCGTCCTCCGCTTCCGGACCAGCTATGGGCAGAACCAGTTGCAGCACGCGCACGAGGTCGCGCTCATCGGGGCGACGATGGCGGCGGAGCTGTCGCTCGATGCGCAACTCGTGAAGCGAATGGGTCTGCTGCACGATATCGGCAAGGGGCTCACGCACGAGAAGGAGGGGAGCCACGTCGAGATCGGCTACGATCTGTGCAAGCAGTGCGGGGAGAAGGACGGCGTGCTGAACGCGATCCGCGCGCACCACGGCGAGGAGCCCGCCCGCTATCCGGAGACCTTCCTCGTCACCGCGGCGGACGCGATCTCGGGCGCCCGTCCCGGCGCCCGGCGGGAGTCGTTTGAGCACTACGTGAAGCGATTGGAGAAACTGGAGGAGATCGCGAGTTCCTGGGACGGGGTCGAGAAGGTCTACGCGATCCAGGCGGGGCGGGAGATCCGGATCATGGTGACCCCGGACAAGGTCTCCGACGAGGAGATGGCGAGGCTGTCGGAGCGGACGGCCCGCCGCATCGAGAACGAGTTGCAGTATCCGGGGCAGATCAAGGTCGTCGTCGTGCGAGAGTCGCGAACCGTGGATTTCGCGCGCTGACACGGGCTGACAACAGACTGACAACGAGCCAACGACGGAGAGATTGGATGACGGCGCAGCTCATCGACGGGAAGCGGATCGCGGCCGAGATCCGGGCGGAAGTGGCGGAACGGACGCAGGGCCTTTCGGAGCGGGGAATTCGGCCCGGCCTCGGCGTCGTCCTCGTCGGCGACGATCCCGCCTCGCACGTCTACGTGCGGATGAAAACGCGGGCCTGCAACGAGGCCGGAATCTACGCCCGCGACATTACGCCGCCCGCCGACGTCGGCCGCGCGGAGCTCCTCGGCATCGTCGATGAGCTGAATGCGGATCCGGCCATCCACGGGATTCTCGTACAGCTTCCCCTGCCTCGACACCTCGACGAACACGAAGTGACGGAGAGGATCGATCCGGCCAAGGACGTCGACGGATTCCATCCCGTGAACCAGGGCCGAATGTCCCAGGGGGACGCGAGTGCGTTCCGCCCGGCCACGCCAGCCGGCGTGCAGGAACTCATCCGGAGGACCGGTGTGGAGACCTCCGGCGCCCACGTCGTCATCGTCGGCCGTTCGAATATCGTCGGCATGCCGATGTCACAGATCATGCTCCAGAAGGAACCCGGGGCGAACGCCACGGTGACCGTGGCCCACAGCCGGACAGCGGACCTCGGCGCCGTGACGCGCCAGGGGGAGATCCTCATCGTCGCCGTCGGCGTTCCCGGCATCGTCCGTGGCGACATGGTGCGGGAGGGGGCCGTCGTAATCGATGTGGGAGTGAACCGGGTGGACGACCCGACCACGGAGCGGGGCTATCGGCTCGTCGGTGATGTGGCGTTCGACGAGGCGGTCGAGCGCGCGAGCTGGATCACCCCGGTCCCCGGCGGTGTGGGGCCCATGACGATCGCCATGCTCCTCCGAAACACCGTGCGGTCGGCGGAGCGGACCGCACGCCTCGCCGCGGCGGTGACGGCGTCGGGTTGAAGGTGACGCGTCAAGCCTCGCTGTTCGGCGCGGCGGAGGTCCGCGATGGCCGCTCCCCGGAAGGCGCGATCACCGTGTCCGACCTGAACGAAGCCGCGCGCGGCGCGCTGGAGAAGCGGTTCGGCGACCTCTGGGTGCGCGGCGAAGTGACGAACTGGACCTGCTCTTCCGTCGGGCACCGCTACTTCTCTCTCCGGGACCAGGAGCGCGACTCCAGCGTCGCGTGCGTCTTCTTCCGCGGAGATGCATGGCGTCTGCCGGCGGATCCGGAGGACGGCATGGAGGTCTTCGTCCGCGGCCGTCCGACCCTCTACGCGCGGCAGGGCCGGTTCCAGTTGCGCGTACGCGCCATCGAGACGGCGGGCGAGGGGTTGTGGCGGATTGCCTTCGAGCGGCTCCGCCGGAAGCTCGCGGCGGAGGGCATGCTGGATCCGGAGCGCAAACGGGCGCTGCCCGCGTTCCCACGCCGCGTGGGCGTCGTCACGTCGCGCAAGGGCGCAGCGCTTCACGACATCATCACCGTCCTCCGGCGCCGAGCCCCCTGGGTCGAGATCGTCGTCCGCCACTGCCGCGTGCAGGGCGAAGGCGCCGCCGACGAGGTGCGGGCCGCCCTCCAGCGTCTCGGCGACTGGAGCACCGGCGGTCCGGATCGGAAGCTCGACGCGATCCTCCTGAGCCGGGGCGGCGGGTCGGTGGAGGACCTGTGGTGCTTCAACGAGGAAACGGCGGTTCGAGCGGTCGCGGCGAGTCCGGTGCCGGTGATCTGCGCCGTCGGTCACGAGGTCGACGTGTCGCTGTGCGAGTTGGTGGCCGACCTCCGGGCGCCGACGCCCTCCGCGGCCGCGGAACTCGCGGTGCCGGATATCCGGAGCGTACGCGCCTCGCTCGATACGGCCGGTCGAGGCCTGGCTCGCGGGCTGCGCCGGCTCATCACACGCGGGAGCGACCGGATGGAAGCGCTCGCGCAACGCCTGCCGGCCTCCGCCGGACACGCGCGCGACGTCGCGAAGCTTCGCCTCGAGACCATGGCGGCCTACCTCCCGGCGGGGATGGAACGGGTGCTCGCCCGCTCGCGTACACGGCTCGCTGGACTGGCCGCCGCGCTCGACGCCCTGAGCCCGCTCGAGACCGTGGCCCGCGGCTACGCCGTCGCCACCGACCTTGAGGGACGCCGGCTCACGCGCATCGACGACTTCACGCCGAGCCAGCGCTTCCGCCTGCGGGTCAGGGGGGGACAGGTCGCGGCGACGACGGATACCGTGGAACGTGACGCGGCGAGGCCGGACGCCGGGGAGTCCGACGCGTGAGCGAGCCTTCGGCGGAGTTCGAATTCGAGACGGCGATCGAGGAACTGGAAGGGATCGTCGCGCGCCTCGACCGGGAGGGCATCGGCCTGGACGAGGCGATCGCCCTCTTCGAGCAGGGGATCGAACGTCTCGGGGAGGCTCGGCGCTGGCTCGAGACGGCGAGCGGCCGGGTCGAGGAACTCATCGCTTCGTCGACGGGAAGACTGGAAGCGAAGCCGCTGGAAGGCGTGGAAGCGCCGGACGGAAAGCCGGAGGATCGGCCGGACGGTGAACCGTGACCCGCGGGTTGCCGGAGCTGCGTACCGCCATTGATGCGGAGCTGGAGGGCTGGCTGTCCGAAACGCTGCGCGGGGCGGCCCCGATCGCCGAACCCATTCGGTACGCCGTCCTCGCGAAGGGAAAAAGAATCCGGCCTCTCCTGTTCGTCGGGGCCTGGGCAGCCGCGGGCGGTGTCGCCGGGCCGCGCGCGGGAAACGGAGCGCGTGGGCTCCACCGCGTGGCGCTGGGACCCGAACTCGTCCACACGTATTCCCTGATCCACGATGACCTGCCCTGCATGGACGACGACGACCTTCGCCGCGGGCGGCCGACAGTGCATGTCCGGTACGGGGAGCGCGCCGCGGTCATGACGGGTGCGGCGCTGCTTCCGCTCGCGATCCGCGCCGTGGCCGAGGGTGCCGCGGGGCTGAAGCTGCCGGACCCCGTCGCGAGCCGACTCATCGGCGTCCTCACCGGGGCGGCGGGCGGGGACGGCATGGTCGGTGGCCAACTTCTCGACCTCCTCGCCGAGAAGCAGAGCGTCAGCTTCGAGACGCTCGAGCGCATCCATCTCGGCAAGACGGCGCGCCTCATCGCGGCCTGCTGCACGATGGGCGGCGTCGCGGCCCGCGCATCCGAGGACACGGTCGATCGGCTGACCCGCTTCGGGATTGCGATCGGACTCGCGTTCCAGACGGTGGACGACATCCTCGACGTGACGGGCTCCTCGAGCCGCATGGGGAAGATCGGCGGGCGGGACGAGGCCCTGGGTAAGGCGACGACTCCATCGATCCTCGGCCTGGAGGGGGCGAGAGCACGCGCGGAAGAGCTCGGCAGCGAGGCGCTGGGCGAGATTTCGCCGCTCGCGGGCGCGGACCGGCTGCGCGAAATCGGATGCCTCGTCCTCGAGCGCGACCGCTGAGCGGCCCGTGAAGTTCATTATTATCGGCAACGCCGATCACCCGGAACTGGAGCCGCTCCTTCACCGCGTCGAGCGGAGAGCGGACGAACTCGGGGTTTCGCTCGTCTTCGAACCGCCGCTTGCGACAAAGGCCGGACGCGACCCCGTCGAGCCGGAGGAGATCGAAGCGGACATCGCCCTCGTCCTGGCCCTCGGCGGGGACGGGACGTTGCTGCGGGCGGCTCGCCTGGCGGCGCCCCGCGGGATCCCCGTGCTGGGCTGCAACCTCGGTCGGCTCGGCTTCCTCACGATGGTTTCGGAGGATGAACTCGAGGCTGCGATGTCGATGGTGGCGAGCGGGGACTACGCGCTCGAGAAGCGGATCGCCCTTCGCATCCGGGTGGTTCCGAACGGATCGAACGGACCGGTCGAACGGAGCTTCTACGCGATAAACGACGCCGTCATTCACAAGAGCGGCTTCGCCCGCCTGATCGGCCTGCGCGTGCTGGCCGACGATGACGAAGTGGGACACTACAGCGCGGACGGCATCATCCTCGCCACGGCCACGGGCTCGACGGCCTACAGCCTTTCCGCGGGCGGCCCCATCGTCTCGCCGACGATGGAGGGCATCGTCGCGACGCCGATCTCGCCGCACACGCTTGCGGTGCGCCCGGTCGTGTTTTCGGGGGACACGAGAATCTCCGTCGAACTTCTCTCGGGGGACCACGACCTGCAGCTGACCGTCGACGGACAGCCCGGTTGTCGGCTTTCGGTCGGGGACCGCGTGGAGGTCGCCCGATCGAGGCACCCCGTGGGCCTGGTCCGGCTCCCCGAGCACTCGTTCTTCACCGTCCTGAGGCGGAAGCTGCGGTGGGGCGATGTCCGCGAGCACCCGACGCCCCCATCCGGGGGAGACGAGGAAGAGCCGGCGTGCTGAGGGAGCTTCGCGTCCGGAACTTCGCCGTCGTCGAGGAAGCCACGCTTGAATTCGGACCGGGCCTCAGCGTGCTCAGCGGCGAGACCGGAGCCGGGAAATCGCTCCTCGTCGAAGCGCTCGCACTCCTGGTCGGAGGGCGGCCGTCTCCGGACATGATCCGGTCGGGGGCCGGGGCCGCGCGTATCGAGGGCCGCTTCGAGATCGAGGACGTCGACGGACTGCGGACGCTGTGCGAGGACGCCGGCGTCGATCAGGAAGATGGGTGGCTCATCCTGTGTCGCGAGTTGCGTCGCGAGGGTCGGCATCGGGCATGGGTGAACGGTTCACCGTCCACGGCTCGACGGTTGCGCGAGTTCGGGAGCCGGCTCCTCGACCTGCACGGACAGCACGATCACCAGCGACTCCTCGACCGGGCCTGGCAGCGGCGGATCCTGGACGCATATGGCCGGCACGAAGCGCTCGCCACCGAGACGGAGGCCGCATACGAGGGCTTGCGCGCCATCGAGGGACGTCTCGAGGACACGCGCCGCGCCGCGCGGGAGGGACGCGAACGGGCCGACTACCTGCGCTTCAAGCGGGACGAGATCGCCGGGGCCGGGCTCGAACCGGACGAGGATGAGGCGCTCGAGTCGGAGGCCCGCCGCCTCTCGCACTCCGAGGACCTGATCGAACTCTCGGGCTCGCTCCACCACGGGCTGTACGAGGCCGAGGGTTCGCTCGTCGATCGGTTGGGCGAGTTCGCGGCCCGACTCGACCACCTCGTCTCGATCGACCGCGAGGCGGGACCCTTCCGCGACCTGCTCGAGGCCGCGCTCCGCAACGTGGAAGAACTCGGGCGGAACCTGGCTCCCTACCGCGACTCGATCGAGCACGACCCTGGACGGCTCGACGAAATCCGCGTCCGGCAGGATCTCCTCTACCGGCTCAAGCGCAAGTACGGCGGCGCTCTGGAGGATGTGATCCGCGCGGGCGAGGAGGCGCGGCGTGAGCTGGAGACGCTGCGGGGCGCGGATGACGAGATTGAGCGTCTCGAAGCGGCGCGGGTCGCCGCCTCCGCCGAACTCGCCGCGCGGGCGTCCGAACTCTCAGAGCGGCGCCGCGCGTCGTCCCGGGCGCTCGCGGAAGCCGTAACGGCCGCGCTGCCGGAACTCGGTCTCCGGGGCGGCCGCCTCGATATCGCGCTCGAAGCGTACGGCGAGATCAGGGGGACCGGCGCCGAGCGGGTGGAGTTTCTCGTCTCCCTTAATCCGGGTTTCCCGCCGGCGCCGCTGCGGCGCGTCGCCTCGGGGGGAGAGATGAGCCGCCTCATGCTCGCGCTCGAGACCTCGCTCATCGAGGTGGACGACCTGCCGGTGCTCGTGTTCGACGAGATCGATGCGGGGATCGGGGGCGAGGTGGCGCACCGGGTGGCGGCCCGCCTCGTGCGGCTTTCCGCCGCCCATCAGGTGCTCGTCGTCACGCATCTCGCGCAGATCGCGGCGCGCGCCGACGCCCACTACTCCGTCGGAAAGGTCGCGGAAGATGAAGGCGTGCGGACATCGGTTCGGGTGCTCACCGGCGGAGACCGCGTCCACGAAGTCGCCCGCATGCTCGGAGGCGACCCCGCCAGCCGCGCCTCGCGCGCCCATGCCGAGGAGCTGCTCGCCGGCCAGTTGTAGGGCCAGGCCGGCGCCGCACATTTCCGGCCGGATCGCTAGAAGATGCTGATCGGGAAGCGGAGTTCGGCCCCGTAGCGGAAGGACGCCGGCGTTCGGCCCCCGGAGCCCGAGATCGCCCGGCGCAGCGAGATGCCGAACTGCCATGCGCCCCGCACCGGCTTTGCCCCCGCCTTCAACTCCTCGACGCTCCCGGCCTCGGAGAGATCGATGAGGAACCCGACTCCCAGTCGATGGCGGGTCTGCGCTCCCTCCGCCGCCACCGTGTTCGGGTCCAGCCCCTCGACCATCCCCACGAACTGATACGTGGGTGCGGGCAGCCGGAAGTAGTCGTACTCGACTCCCACGCTGAGGGCGGCGTTGAAGCGCAGGGAAGGGCGGACCAGAACCGCGACGTAGTCCCCCAGGTCCCGCCGCATCAGCGCCACCAGGTCCTCTTGGCCATACGGGCGGTCCGGAGGAGTGAAGCGGAACGCCGCCTCGTCGGGGCGCTGCATCCCGTAGCGGGCGGAAGCGCGGATCATGAAGCGGCTCCCGAAGGCGATGTCCTGGTACAGCGCCAGTTCGATGTCGGTCTGGCCGTCCCCGATCGGTATGTCCGCCGAATTCGTCGGATCTCCGAAGATCGTGAGGTTGCGGTTTCGGATGGGGAGCCGGGCGAGTCCGCCGACGCTCGTGCGCAGCCGAACGCCCCGTTCCGAATCCGCTCCGGACTCGGCCCCCGCGCCCGCATCGCCGGCCGGCCCCGGGATCGGCCTTCGGCGCGTGATGCCGTCGATCAAGTTCACACGAAGGAAGACCTCGACCTCCCCCAGATCGAGTTCGTTCCTGCTGTCCCTCGGCAGTCGGTCCGCGAAGCCCTGGCTCAGGAAATGCGTGTTGAAGTCATCCTCCGTCGCGAACTCGGGCAGGGAAAGCTCCGGTAGCATCAGGCCGAGGGCCTCGAACGCCGCCACGTAGTCCGCGAAGCGTTGCGCCATTTGGGTCCCCGCCGCGCTGGAAGCGGTGGGAATCAGGGCTCCGGCCGCGGCCCGCCGCCCCAGCGTGTTGACGAAGTCCCGCGTGGCGTTCCGGAGCGCGATCGCTTCCTCGAGGGCCGTTCCCGTCAGAGAGCCGCCAGCGATCAGCGAACCGAGATCGCCGAGCGCCGACCGCGCGTCCATGACAAAGGGCGCGCCGGATTCGAAGGCCGCGCCGTTACCGGTCACGGTTGCGGTGGAATCGAAGGCGAAGCCCACCGTCATGTCCGTGAGCGTGAAGGGGGCCCGGGCTCCCACGCTGACCCAGTCGAGGATACCCACCTCGACGCCGAGCCCGAGTCGGCGTACCTGTGCCCGCATCGCGGAGAAGTCGAGCCCGCCGAACGAAAAATCGTCCTCGGTTACGGGTTCGAAGCCGAGGGCCTCCGCATCGTCGTTGAGTTCCTGGATGAGAGCGAAGGGGGGAGGAAACATGCGGCGGGCGAGCGGACCGTCGAAGTGGGCGGCCAACGGCTCGCGCGCCCCGTCGGCGATCGCCGCGCTGGAGTCGAAGGCGAACTGTTCGGACCAGTTCAGCAGGGTCGGCGCGACGGTGAGCCACAGCTTCCCCTGCCTCGGCAGTCGCGCGTCGCTGAACTGCGCGGCCAGATGGATGGGGGCCATGGCCGTGGCGACGAGGGCGACAAGGATCGGAAGGGCGCGTCGGGTCGGCGAAGGCATCGCGCGAGTATAGCAGTCCGGGGCGCGATGGAGAACCTTCCGCCGGTGGCGTCGGTGTGGTCGCTCCATTAGGCTGTGCGAACTTCGGCGCCGTGGCCGAGTGGTTAGGCAGGGGCCTGCAAAGCCCCCTACTCCGGTTCGAATCCGGACGGCGCCTCTTTTTGCCTCGGGCGGCTGTGCTTTCCGGCGAAAACGGGAGGAGAACGGGTTGGCTCTCAAGCTGAAAGCAGACCAGATTCTCCTGCTCCTTCTCGTCTTCGTTCCCATCACGCTCGTTCTCGAGTACGTCGTCCACGCGTCGGCGACCACGCTCTTTGTTACCTCCGCCGTCGCGATCGTTCCCCTCGCCGGAATCATGGGGAAGTCCACCGAGATGCTGGCCGAGCACGTGGGCGCCGGTCTCGGAGGACTGCTCAACGCGACATTCGGGAACGCCGCGGAGCTGATCATCGCGATCTTCGCCCTCAGAGCGGGGCTGCACGACCTGGTGAAGGCGTCGCTCACGGGGTCGATCATCGGGAACATCCTCCTCATCTTCGGATTGAGCGCGCTGCTCGGCGGCCTGAAGTTCCGCAAGCAGGTCTTCAACCGGACGGCGGCCAAGCTGGGCTCGACTCTCCTTCTCCTGAGCGCGGTCGGACTCGTCATCCCGTCGCTGCTGCACTACCTGCGGGATGGGGCGGAGTCCGGGGCGGCAGCGGCGGCGGGAGCCGGGTCAGGGTCGCTGAGCCTCGAGATCTCCGTCGTCCTCATCGTCTGTTACATCCTCTCGCTCGTCTTCGCGCTGCGGACGCACGCGGATCTCTACCAGGGGACGGGGCACGCCGACGGCGCGACGCACGGGGCTCCCGCGTGGTCGAAGGGAAAGTCGTTCGCGATCCTCGTAGGCGCGGCCGCGGTCGTGGGCTGGATGAGCGAGATCCTCGTCGGCGGAGCGGAGGAGGCGGCACACTCCCTGGGGATGACCGAGGTCTTCGTCGGCGTGATCGTCGTCGCCCTCGTCGGCAACGCGGCGGAACACTCGACTGCCGTGCTCGTCGCCCTCCGGAACAAGATGGATCTGTCGATTCAGATCGCGGTGGGATCGTCCCTGCAGATCGCCCTCCTCATCGCCCCTCTCCTCGTCTTCCTCTCGTACGCGGTCGGGCCGGCGCCGATCGACCTCGTCTTTTCTCCGCTGGAAGTCGTGGCCGTGGCGGTCTCCGTCCTCGTCGTGGGGCAGATCGCGGATGACGGCCAGACGCACTGGATGGAGGGCGTGCTCCTCCTTGCTGTCTACGTTGTGCTCGGGCTCGCTTTCTTCAACCTCCCCGGCTAGCAGTCCGGCCAGGAGCTGTCGGCCGGCCCGGGTGCCGGCGCCGGACCCGACGCGAAGCAACGCTTCTCGAACTCGGCGCGTCTCAGTGTCCCGGACCCGCGGAACTTCTGACCGCTTCGTGGGGTCGGGACTGACGGGAGAACTGAAGCCGGGGCGGCGGATCACCCTCCTGTGGCAGGGACGACGTTGGGATGAAGTCGGTTGTACCGAAGTGGTCGCGTGCGCCCCGGCCTCACCCCACTCGCCCACCTGCCTCGTGATCGGGGTCTTCCAGGCGACGCTCGAGGAGTTGTTCGGTGAACGTCTGTCGCTCGGCGATCTGTCCCACCTGGTCCTGCAGCTCGGAGAGCGTCTGAAGCATGCGGTCGTTCGCCGCCGCGCCCGGCAAGGCGTCCTGTACCCCGTCGGCGAGCCGGTCCGCCCGATCTCGCGCCGCCTGCTCGAGGAAGTAGGCCAGCTTGCGAGACAGCGGGAAGAGGACGATGCCTCCGGTGATGATCAGTACGATCGTGGAGACGAACGCGAAGACGACGACCAGGTCCATGTCCATGCCGAGCCTCCTGGATCACAGGTGAGGGTTGGGGCCGACATCCGACCCCGGCGCCATACGTGACGTGGACGGATACGGTGCGGACGCAAGAATGAGGGTCGGAGTTTCGCGGGCGGGTTGTCGGCTCGTGAATCACGCCGCAGTGTGACCATCTGAGTTACCCCGGCCAGAGGAGGCGAGCGTGTCTGTAGACCTCGACAGGAAAGGCGCGGAGGCGGCGGAGGGCCGGATGCGGCGGCGGGGCTTCCTGAAGGTCACCGCGGCGGCCACCGCGGCGGGGGCCCTCGATCCCCGGACGCTCGTGGCCGCTCCGACGCGACCCCCTTCCAATCGCGACGCGGCGGAGCTGCCGGAGGCGCACCAGGCCGCTCAGGAGGACGTCATTCCGCTCGGGAACGGGGAGCCGCCGGCGCTTCAGTTTCAGGCCTGGCCGGGCGGGACGGGGGCGCTCCTGGAGAAGTACTGGCGGGCGGGAATGAACCCGTTCGAGAAGACCCCGATCGATGTCGAACCCTGGGAGGGGCCCGTGCCGTCCACCGAGGAGGAGATCGCGTTCCTCCCGGTGCACCGGCTGTCGGCTCTCGTGAGGGAGCGCAGGGTCTCGCCGACGGAACTGTTCGACATCTACATGGAGCGCATGAAGCGGCACGACCCCGTGCTGCTGTGCGCGGTGACGATCCTCGAGGACCGGGGCAGGGAGGAGGCCGAGCAGGCGGAAGCCGAGATCCGGGCGGGGGAATGGCGCGGTCCCCTGCACGGAATCCCCTACGGCGTGAAGGACCTCTTCTCGACCGTCGGGGCACGCACGACGTGGGGCTCGGCGGCGTTCCAGACCCAGATGATCGAGGAAGACGCGGAGGTCGTGCGCCGGCTGAACGCGGCGGGCGCCGTGCTCATCGCGAAGCTCGCGACGGGAGAGTTCGCGCGGGGCGACCGCTGGTACCGCGGCCGGACGCTGAATCCGTGGAACCTGGCCTGGGGATCGAGCGGGTCATCCGCCGGGCCGGGGTCGGCGACCGCGGCGGGATGCGTCGCGTTCTCGATCGGGACCGAGACCCGCGGGTCCATCGTCTCTCCGAGCCGCCGCAACGGGCTGAGCGCCCTCCGCCCCACATTCGGACGCGTGAGCCGCTACGGGGGCATGGTGCTCTCCTGGAGCATGGACAAGACAGGCCCCATGTGCCGCACGATCGAGGATTGTGCGCTCGTGTTCAACGAGATCCACGGCTCGGATGAGAAGGACCCCGCCTCCATCACGACGCCGTTCCGTTTCGAGCGGAACCCGGACCTGGGCGCGCTCTCGATCGGATACACGGAGGATGCGCCGCATTCCTTCGTCGAGAAGCTCGAGGAACTCGGGGCGCGGCCGCGGCTCATGCGCGAGCTCCCCGCGCAGTCGGCGAGTTCGCTGGGCGCGGAGTCTTCGTCGGCCTTCGACTTCCACGTGGCGCCGGGCGGAGAGCTGCCCCCGGTGCCGGAGGGGCTCAGCGAGGTGCAGGAGCGCGACTTCACGCGGTTCCGCC
>VXMR01000004.1 GCA_009841005.1 Gemmatimonadales bacterium | reverse complement strand
TCTCGTCGTGCACGGCCCGCTCACGGCGCTGCTCCTCGCGGATCTCGCGGTCCGGCGCTCCGGGCGGCCGCTGCGGACGCTGAACTTCCGGGCCCGCCGGCCGATGTTCGTCGACCGGACGATCGCCCTCGAGGGGAGACGCGAGGGGGACCGCGCGAATCTGAGGGCGCTCGACGAAACGGGCGCCCTCGCGATGTCCGCCCACGCCACCTTTGCTTGACGGGCGGCTTCCGGCGGAAGTCGAGCCGTCCGACCGCTACCCCTGCAGAGCGTTTCTCAACCCCGGCAGCGCGTCTTCCTACCCCTGCAGGGCGTGTTGCAGGACGACGACACCGATCGCCGCGACCAGCACGCCGCCGGCCCGCCACAGGCCGGCGCCCATCCGGAGCCCCGTCTCCATTCCCTTCAGAGCGAGTCCGGGCAGCAGGGCGTAGCACGCGCCCTTCGCCAGCGCCAACCAGCCGTAGACGGTGAGGATCGTCGGCACGCCACCCCACACGTTGTGGAAGGCGACGATGAAGGATCCGATCGCCATGGCGAGGAACGCGACGGTCAGGCTGCCGGCCGTCCCTTTCGACTGCAGGTGCTCCAGGAACGCCTTCCAGGCATCCGGCTGGAGGAGGTATGAGACCCCCAGGACGATGAGGTTGATCGACACGAACACTTCCACTGCCCGCGTGAGGTCTTCCATCGGTTTCCTCCTTCTCAGCTACGGGCCAAACGCTCGACCGGTCCCGGTCGTATATCCTTTACTCTATCGCTTTACCCTCAGATCTCGGCCAGCGCCGCCACGGCGCGTTCGTTGTCCTCGAGCGTGTTGTAGAAATGGGGGGAGAATCGAACGAGAGGGCCGCGATGGTCGACAACTACGTCGCGCGCGGCCAGATGACGCACGGCGGCGGCCGCATCGCCGTCATGCTCGACGAGGACGAGGGCGGATCGCGCCGCCGGATCCGACGCCTGGTGGAGCCTGTAGCCGAGATCCGACAGCCTCTCCCGCAAGTCATTCGCCAGGAGCCGGTTACGCTGTTGAATGGCCCGAATCCCATACTCGAGAACGATGGACAGGCCTCCCGCAGCCGTGTAGGCGACGCCCGCGGCGGGGGTCCCCAGCTCGAAGCGCCTGGCGTCCGCTCGAGGGGTCGCATCGCGGATGTCGAAAAGAAACTGGTTTTCAACACCGAACCACGAGAGCGTGACCGGATCGAGACGAACCCCCGGGTTCACATGGAGATAGGCCATGCCCGGCCCGCCGCAGAGCCACTTGAGCGCTCCGCCGACGAGGAAGTCCACCCCCAGCGCCCCCGCGTCGATCGCAAGTTGTCCATTTGATTGATATGCGTCCAACAAAATGAACGCACCGGCATCGTGCGCGATCCGCGTGAGTTCGGCCGCGTCCTGCGTGTTGCCGCTCGTGAAGAAGACGTGGGACGTCGCGAGCAGCGCGGTGCGTTCGTCCACGGCGGCTCGAATCGATTCGAGGGGGACGTGAATCCCGTCGGGGCTCGGGACGATCTTCACTTCGAGACCGTTCGCCCGCTGGGACAGGAAGTGGTGGCCGACGGTCGGGAAGTCGAGTTCGGTGAGCACGACCTTGTCGCGGCCGGTGCCCCTGAGGCTGGCCGCGATGGCCCCCCAAACGACGGAGACGGCCGCGGAAACGCTCGACATCAGCGCGATCGTGTCTGCCTCGGCTTTGATGGTCCGCCCGAACTGCTCCCGGACTTCCTCGAGCTTGGCGACCCAGATCTCATACCAGGCGGCCGCCCCCATCTCGTGCCACAGGTCCTCGAAGCGCCGGCGCTCCTCCACCGACCGGAGGGAGAGCGCGCCGAGGGAGTTGGAGTTGAGGTAGGTCTTGCGGGAGAGGATCGGAAACTGGCGCCGCAACTTGTCGATGCGACCGTCGAGCGGCAGCGCCGACTCCGCTACGGCGGCAGCGGCGGCCGGGCTGGCCGATCCCGCCGCGGCCGGGCTGGCCGATCCCGGCTCGGCTGGAATATCGTGTTTCGCCATGGATGATCCGTCACCGTCGGCCCCGGAGAAGGGGCCGCTTCTCGATTTCGAGGCAGGTCAGACGCTCGAGCGGCGCGACCGCAAACACGCCGGTCCCGGTGGCGAGCCGGACTGCCCCCGGTGCGAGGCCCGCATGGTGCGCTGCGTCGAGCAACACCGGGCCCCCCGCTCCGACGATTCGCCGTTCCGGGTACGGCTCGTGTGCCCGGCCACCGACTGCGGCGCGTGGACATCCTACAATTGGTAGAAGACGTCCACCCCCGACAACCCGCCCGCTACCACTCCATCTCGGGCAGCACGTCCGCCTGGAGCCGGAACATCTCGTTGATGGTGTGGACCGCGGTGCGGTAGGAGTCCGTCGTGGGATCGAGGAGCAGCGCCTGGAGCAGCGTCCCGCGGGCGCCGTCGGCGAAGGCGTCGACGAGGAGGCGGTTGATCGAAGTCTGGGTCCGGAGGAGTCCGAGGATCCCCTCGGGAAGCGGTTCCATGGCGGCGGGATGCAGCCCGTTCGCGTCGGCGCGGGCCGGGACTTCCACCACGGCGCCGTCCGGCAGGCCGGGGACGTAGCCCTCATTGGGGACGTTCACTGCGTCGAGGTGGGTGTCCACGCCGCACAGCACGCCCTCGAGAAGGGGCACCGCCAGTTCGCCGGACGGAGCGAGATCTCCTGACGACGTGAGTTCTCCGCCGGCCCCGATGTCGTCCCCCCGGTCGCGGCCGTTGTCCTCGTCCCGCACCCGGGGCAGCGGGGACTCCGGAAAGGCCGGCACATCCGTCGGGTTCTCGCCGAGGTTGTAGAGCCAGGTGGGGGTCTCTCCCGTCTCCCACGGGGCGCCGTGCACGGGGTCGTAGAAGAACTGGAGGAGGCTGCTGCCGAGGAATTCCCGCGCCCAGCCGAGGTACTCGCCGATGTGGTTCGCTCCGGGGCTGGGGTACCGGCCGAAGACCCGGAGCAGGATCCGGCTCAGCGCGATCTCGTCCCAGTCGTGGAGCCAGTGGGCCTCCCGCTCGCGGCGACGGAGTCTCGGGTAGAGGTCCTCGCCCGTCTCGCGGTCGCGCACGGACTCGAACCAGCTGAAGTGGTTGAGCCCGCTCGCCCGGGCGTCGAGGCGCTCGACCGGCAGTTCCAGGAGGCGCGCCATCTGTTCCATCCCGTGGAAGACACCGTGGCAGAGTCCGACGACGCGCACGGACGAGAGCCGGCTCTGGGCCTCGCACAGCTTGGTGAGCGGGTTCGTGTAGTTGACGAGCCACGCCTCGGGACAGTGGACCTCCATCGCCCGCGCCAACTCCACCGCCGGACGCATGTTGCGCAGGGCGTGGAAGAGGCCGCCCGGTCCGCCGTTCTCCCCGTAGATCTGGGAGGAGCCGAACGCGCGGGGGACGTGGAAGTCCTGCGCCCAGTAGAAGTAGCGGTCGATCTCGATCGCGAGGACGACCGCGCGGGCGCCGGGGAGCGCCGTCTCGATGTCCGTGGTCGCGGATACGGCGACGCGTCGGCCCAGCCGCTCCGCCACCGCTTCCGCGTACGCCCGCGCGCGGGGCAGTTCCGACGGGTCGATGTCGACGAGAACCAGGCTCAGGTCGCGATCGCACAGGGGATCGCTGAGGAGGACGTCGCGGATGGAGGCGGGGCCGAACTCCCGGCTCCCGGCGCCGACGAGGACGATCCTGAGCGGGTCGTTCATGACGAAGTCCGCGAGGGCGCGGACGTCTCCGAGGACGCGGGGGCCGTGTCGGCGTGCGCGATGCGGACGGAGATCGCGCCCGCGGCCACCGACACGGCGAGCAGGAGCGCGCCCACGCCGGCGCGGCCCGTGAGCAGGTATCCGATGCCGAGCAGGCTCGCGTAGACGAAGACTGCGCCGAGGAGGAAGCCCGGCCACATGCGGCTCGCGGGCGGGTCGGCGGAGCGGACGCCGGTGCGCGCGGCCACATGGTGCCACCAGCCGCCCGGGTGCACTCGCCGGTAGAAGCGGTCCAGCACTTCGTCCGACTCGGGGCGGGTGGCGAGCACGACGGCGAGCCAGAGCGCGGTGCAGGCGACGAGGATGACGACCGCCCGGATGAGGTCCATCTCCGGCGCGTAGAACCCGTCGGCCGCCCGGATCACGGCGGCGGGCAGGACGGGCTCGAGTGCGCCGACCAGGAGGCGTCCGTTCGCCAGTAGCACCGAGCCGGCCATGGCGGCGATCTCGGCCCACGCGTTCACCCGCCACCAGTACCAGCGCAGGAGCCAGACGAGCGCGACCCCCGCCGTGAGTTCGATGATGTAGATCCAGCCCCTCTGGATCGACTCCATCTGCCAGGCCACGCCCGCCGCGACTACCGCGAGCAGCACGACCATGACCCGCGACGCCGCGACGTAGTGCCGCTCGGAGCGATCCTTCCTCAGGAAGCGGCGGTAGACATCGTTCACCATGTACGACGCGCCCCAGCACAGGTGCGTGTCCATCGTGCTCATGAACGCGGCCAAAAAGGTGGCGACCATCAGCCCCCGGAGCCCGGCCGGCATGAGTTCCCGGATCATCATCGGGTAGGCGAGTTCGGGATCCGCGGCGAGCGCCGGGTCCATGGCCGTCGGCGGGAAGACGAGGAGCGACCCGAGGCCGACGACGATCCAGGGCCAGGTGAGGAGCACGGTTCCCGCGAAGGCGAACCACAGCGAGGCCTTCACGGCCTGACGCTCGTCCCGTGTCGCGAACAGGCGCTGGGCCACGTAGCCGTCGCCCTGTCCGCTCCTCAGCCACAGGATGCCGATGAGGCACAGGAAGGAGACAATCTCGAGCGAGGATGCGGTCCCGGCGGACGGCACGAGGTCGAGGGCGCCCGGCGGCGCCTGCGGCATCTCGCGCACGGCGTCCGCCATCGCCGCCGGACCGCCGAAGCGCGTGAGTACGATTCCCGCCAGGGTGATCGCCCCGAGCATGCCGGCGACGAACTGGAGGAGGTCGGTCACGACGACGCCCCAGAGTCCCGATGCGACCGTGTAGGCCAGCGCGAGTCCGACGCAGACGGTCAGGGTCACGGCGGGGTCCCAGCCGAGGAGCACCCGGCTGAACTTCACCATCGCGAGCATGACCCAGCCCATGACGACGGCGTTCTTGAGCAGGCCCTGGTAGACGGCCGAAAAGCCCCGCAGCGCCCGTGCCGGCGCCCCGCCGTAGCGGATCTCGATGACCTCGGCGTCGGTGAGGACGCCCGCGCGCCGCCACAGACGCGCGTAGAAGAAGGTCAGCATGAGGATCCCCGCCGCCTCGTACCACCAGAGCCAGTTGCCGTACACGCCCTGCCGGCGCACGAGGGCGGCCGTGGCGAGCGGGGCGTCCGTCGCGAACCAAGTGGCCGCGATGGACGTGCCCGCGATCCACCAGGGCAGCGAGCGGCCCGCGATGAAGTAATCCTCGACGCTGCCGCTGGCCCGCCTGGCGAACCCGAACCCGATGGCGAGGACGATCGCGCCGTAGATGCAGACGACGACCCAGTCGAGCGTGGTCAGCGCCACCCGTCAGCGGTCTCCGGGAGCGGGCGCCGATGCCCCGCGAGGGGTGAGGACGTTGGAGAGGATGCGGTAGGCGCCCGGCACTCCGTACGGCAGTTGCCGGTGGAGGGCGAGCGCGAGATAGGTATAGCGCCCGTCGCCCACCGGAGCGGTGAGCCACACGCCCTCCTGCGGAGCCTGGCCGGTGTCGTGCGTCTCCACGAGCGGCGTGTAGGCCGGATCCCAGTCGGAGAAGAACTTGGAGCCGCGCTGCTCGATCCATCCGTCGAAATCGGCATCGGCGAGGCGATTGGGCGCGGCCATCAAGGGGTGGTCGGGTCGGAGCAGGCGGACGGGCGCGTCCTCCTCCGACACTTCTTCCGCTCCCCGGGGGAGGGAGGCCGGATACGGCGCCATCGCCGACGGCACGTATTCCTGTGTCTGGTAGAGGACGACGAGATGCCCGCCCCGGCGGGCGTACTCCAGCAGGCGCGGGTTGTATTCGACAAGGTCTTCGCGCACGGCGTAGGCGCGGGTGCCCACGACGATCGCGTGGAACCCCGCCTCGTCGCCGGAACCCGTGCCCGCGGCCGGATCCAGTTCCGCGAGGGCGGCTTCGTCCAGGAGTTCGACGGTGGCGCCGAGCGCCTCGATCCCGGCCGGGACTTCATCGCCGACCCCCATCACATAGCCGACCCGGACGCCGTCGAGTCGGGCGACGCCCACCGACCGCACCTTGGTCCGCGCGGGGCGCCAGAGCCGCGCAAGCGGCAGGTCCCGGTGCTCGATCGTCGTATAGCCGCGGCGATGATCCGTTCCCCGCGCGCGGGCTACCGCCGCGATCTCCGCCTCGCCCCGCCACCCGGCTGGGGGCGCGATGAGGAACGCCGCGTCCACGACCTCGCCCGGGCCGCGGAAGTCGTGCTCCACGGTGGCGGGAGTGCCGGGGACCATCGTCCACCCCTCCGGCAGTTCGAGATGAACGGTGGCGGAGAGCGGCGCCGCGTTCGCCACGACCCGCGCACGCAATTCAATGCGCGCCGCGCCGCCGTCCCCGGGCGAGTCGACGTCGCCACCCGCGCCGTCGACGGGCACGATGCCTACGCCCGGCGCCAGCGAAACGGAGAGAGCGGGCAGGGTCTCCACCCTCCGTGTCACGGAACCGTAGGGAAGACGCGAGACCGGCGCCGTCACCGGAACGGTATGCGCGATGACATGCCCGCCGACGGCGAGTTCGACACCGGCTGCGAGCGCCGGCCGCCGCCACGGGAGATGAAGGTCCGCCGAGTCGGATACCTGGTAGTGGTTCTCCGACACGTCCCCGCGTCCGAAGTACGGTGCGGCGGGCGTGGCCGGAACCCGGATCTCGAGCGGCTCCGCCGAGCCGTCCGGCAGACGGGCGCCCCCGTTCGACGACGCCAGCGTCTCGCCGCCGCGGCTCTCGATCCAGGTCGTGACCCCGTCCCCCTCCGCGGCCTCCGGCGGCTCGACCCGGAGGCGGACGTTGGCGGGCTGGCCCGGCGTCAGGACGGCCTCGCCCCGACCGGCTGGGCCGCCCGCGAGTCCCGCGGACACCGTGGTTCCGGTCGCCGCCAGAATCGCGTCCTCGAACTGCCGTTCCTTCAGCGAGAGATGAAATCGCGTCTCCGGAGCGTCCGGGAGCGCGGCGGCCACCGCCCGGACCCAACCCAGCCCCCGAGCGAGGTCGGCCGCGGCGCGCTCCGGGTCTCGGAAGTCGAAAGCCGATGTCACGGCGCCGACGAGGCGGTCCAGTTCGGCGAGCAGCGAATCCACCTCGGGTGAGGCCGCCTCGCCCAGGAGTGCGGGGAGTCCGCTCAGCGTCGTGTCGAGTCCCGCGAAGAACGAACCTTCGACCCCCGTCGCCCCGCCGCCGGTCCCGTCGAGGCGTCCGTAGAGATGGCGGCCGCCGCCCGTTCGCACGCGCCCCGCCGTCTGGGAACGCTGGAGGCCGAGTCCCCGGCTGGCCCAGCGCTGGTACGTATCGCCGAGCCACGGGCTCATCCCGGTCGCATTCACCTCCACATCGTGCGGCTCGTCGACGCGAAGCCCCCCGCGGAAGGTGCGGAGGACCCGCCAGGGCCGGAGTCCCTCTTCGGCGATCTGGCGGGGGAAGCGCGTCGGATCCGCGGCCGCCGCCACCGCTTCCGGCGTCAGCAGCCCCGCCGCGTGGTGGTGCCCGTGTCCATCGCGCGCCGACCCGTGGAAGCGGCTCACGACGACGAGCGGGCGGTTGAGGCGGATGACACGGACCATGTCCTCGAGCACTGCCTCGCGGTCCCAGCTTCGGAAGGCTTCGTCCACCGACTTCGAGTAGCCGTAGTCGACCGCCGTCGTGAAGTAGAGGTCGTCGAGGCCGTAGTAGCGGCCCGAGAGGACGAGTTCGCGGGTCCGGATCAGCCCGAGGCCGTCAAAAAGTTCGGGGCCGATCGCATTGGCGCCGGCCTCGCCGCGGTTGAGGCTGAGGAGGGCGGTCCGGGCGCCCCACCCCCGGCTGGCCAGCGTGAGCATGCCGGCGTGTTCGTCGTCGGGGTGCGCCGTGACGTGGAGCAGGCTCGCCGTCGTGGCGAGTTTGCGGATGCGGTGCCAGGCTCCCATCGCCCCGCGGTCCACCTCCAGCCGTTCCTCTCCGACCGGGGCGGGGAAGGCGAGGACGCGATCCGGCCCCCGGACGGCGGGGCCCGATTGCCCGACCGCCGCCGCAACCCCCGCGAGGGTCGCCAGGGCCGCCAGGGCCACCGGAAGGACGGCGCCGAGTCCGGGTTGCCTGTGAGCGATCATGGATCATCCAGGTCCGTGGGTCCGCGTTCGCATCGTGTCCGCGGGCGGAAGTCCGGGCAAGGAGGCCTTGCGAGCGAGCCCAGCCCGCCGATACTCAAACGCATCGCATCCACGGCTTCAACTCGGGACCCGATGACAGACTCCGATATCCAGATCACGGTTGAGGGGACCCCGAACCCGCACGCGGCGAAGTTCGTCCTGGACCGCGACATCCCCGGCAAGGGGAGCCGGAGCTATTTCGATCCCGAGTCCGCCGCCGAAGACCCGCTGGCGGCGCGCCTGTTCGAGGTCGATGGAGTCCGGGCCCTGCTCATCGTCGAGAACTTCATCACGGTGACGAAGACCGCAACGCTCGACTGGCCGGAGCTGTTGGACGAGATCGAGGCGGCGATCCTGAGAGCGCTCGACACCCTCCGGTAAACGTTCGTCCGACCCCCCAATTCAGAGGGGTTGAATGTGCGGTCGACGAGTTCGACACATCGCTTTATCTTATTATATCACAATATGTTGATACCATGTAGATATCTCCCCCGTAAGTAGTTCTCGGGCGACAGAACCACTGCCGCCACGTCAATCTCTCAGGGGAGAAAGGAACATGCTTACGCTGCGCTGCTTCGGCGAGGTCGCGACCTCGGACCCACGCGGGGCAAGGATCCCGCTGCGGTCACGGAAGCACACGGGTCTCCTGCTGTATCTCGTTGCACACCCCGGAACCGTCCACATGCGGGAGACGCTCGCCGATCTCCTGTGGGACAGTCGCGACAGAAAAGCGCGACACTCGCTCAGCCAGGCACTCTACGACATCCGGTCGTCCATGGGTCCGGTGATCACCGTGGACGCCAACACGGTCCGACTCGTGCCGCAGCGGATCACATACGAACTCGATGCATTCGAACGGGCGTTCCAGGCCAGGGACCACGAGACCGTCATCGATCTGTACCGGGGAGACTTCGCCCCCGGTCTGCTCAACCTGGGAGCGGACGAGTTCGAGCGCTGGCTGGACGGCGAACGGGAGCGTTGTCGCGTCCTGGTCGCCATGGCGCTCAAGACCGTGCAACAAGCCGCCGAGGAGAGCGGCGACTGGGACCGGACGTGTCTGGCTGCGCTCCGGCTCGTGAGGCAGAACGAGTTCGACGAACACGCGCACAGCACCCTCATGCGTGCCTTGTGCATGAAGGGCGACTACGCCTCCGCCCTTTCCTACTACCGAGCGCTGGAGAAATGCGGTTGGGTCGCCAGCGCCACGGAGGTGACGGAGACGGCGGCGTGGGCTCGGAACCAGCTTGACGCCGCACCCCTGGTCGTCCGCGAGCGCCGGGAACCGCGGATGTCGGATCGAGGAGGAGAGTTCCGCCAGTTGAACCTCGCTCTCCGTTCGTCCCGCGCGGTGCCCATACGGTTGGCTCTGGCCGGCGAGCGCGGTCTCGGACGGGAAGACGTCGTGCGGGACTTCGCCAGATTCGTATCCAGCGGTGGAGGGTCGGTGCAGTGGCTTCCGCCGGACCTTGCGGGGACGCGCGAGAATCTGGCCTCGGAGCTGGGCCGATACCCTCGGAAGACCCGGCTCATCGTCATCAGGGCCGACGTTCCGGATTGGACCACCGTGGATGAAGTCATGCGGACCGCGGATTTCCCGGGCGCCATGGTGGTCGGCTTTTCGAACCCGGACGTGGCTCGGCGGGCAGAAGCCGCGCGTCTCGTGGATTTCGTGATCACCTTCGATCCACTCACCACCGACGCGTGTGCGGCGTCGCTTCAGGCAACCGAGAGGGGCTGCAGTCCGGTACAGGCGACTGAATGCGCCAGGCTCTCCGGCGGCAATCCGGCTCTGGCCCGGGCCATCCTCAGGGTGTGGATGCGTCACAACTTCAGCCCGACGACCGTCGGCGACCGGGAATCGGGCGGGCGATTGGCCTACGAGCGGTCCACCGAGGTTCGTTCGCTCGTCGGCGATCAACTGGAGACGCTCTCGCTCCGGGAAGGACGACTGGCGGCGACGTTGGTGCTGCTCACGCGCCCGGCACGGGCCCACGCCGAATCGATCGTGGGCGCAGATTCGAGTGGGGGTGCTGTTGAAGGGCTCCGCGCCAAGGGCTGGTTACACTCCGAAACGGATCGATGGACGTTGAGCCGCCCCCTGGCCGGTGCCGTGCTCGCGTGGAATCTGCCGCCGGACGAGAGGGCGCAGGTACACCGGGCGGCGGCCGGAGTCCTCGAGAACGCGGGTCTCGGCGCGCGGGCGGCGGCCGCCTCCGAGCTCGCCGCGGCCGGAGAGTCCTCCCGCGCCTTCAGTCTGGCCTGTGAGGTGGCAAACGGGGCGTTGGGGGAGGGTCGGTCACCGGTAGCGGGTGAGGCGGCGGCGTTGGCGTTCGAGCATGCCAGTGGCGGGGCCGACCGCCTGCGTTCCGGCCTCCTCCTCTCGGAGGCCGAGTTGCAGCGGGGACGGTTTCGGCGGGCCATGAGCGTCCTTCACCAGATTGCCGCCGTGGCCGACACCGGGAACGACCTGAGCCGCGTCCACCTGGCGTTGGCGCGGGCGGCGTTGGCGGCGGGAGATCGACTCGCGACGGATCTCCACCGTCAGAATCTTGCGGAGTCTCTGGGGCATGCGACCGACCCGGCGCTAATCCGCGCGCTGGCGATGCAGACCGCTGTCCTCGACGCGACGGAAGCTACGCCCCGGCGCAACGGCAAGCCCCGTCTCGAGAGGTTCCGTACGCGCCTCCGCGGGATCGTCCCCGAGGACGCCGATTACGCAGGTGTCTGGTGCGACGCGTTTCGGCTTCTCTTCCATCGGGTTGGAGGTCAGAGCGGCCTTGCGGAGGCTCGCCGAGTTCTCGAGACCTGCCGTCACGGGCTTGTCCGGCTCGGCTACGAGGGTCTCCGCGCCGCCACCGCCGCGGAGTTCTGGGTGGCCATGCGAGGCGCGCGTCTTCATGACGCCCTCCAGTTGCTGGAAGACACCTCGGAGAGCTGCAACGAGAACCGACACGAATCCGCGAACCTCAACAACCTGGGTGCGGTGCTGCTCGAACTCGGCAACTTCGAACGGGCGCTCGATGAACTCGGCCGCAGCCGCGCGATCGACGAGGAGCTCGAGAGTCCACCCAAAGCCCGGGCCTACGCCCTGCTGAATCAGGCGCAGTGCGTCTTCTTCAAGGGGGACTACGCTCTCTGCCGGGAATACATGGAGCAGTTGCTCCGGGGTTCCGGGCACACGGGTCGGCATCCGTTCGCGGCGCAGGCATGGGCGCTCACCGGCCTCCTGGCGATGGCCGACGACGATCAGCGCGAGGTCGAGGCCTGCCTCGAGTCGCTGGAGGACTGTTCCGCCGTAGTGGGGGAGAACGACCTCTACCTGGTGACCTGGTTTCGTGCCGCGGCGATGGGGACTCGCGATCGCCGAAAGACCATCGCCGGTCTCATCGAAGCGGCGGATCATACCGCCGAGATAGACAGGCTGAGCGCCGAGAAGCTGAGAGTGTTGGCCGGCACTTACGCTCCACCCAACCGGCCCGGCGATCAACGCGAGGCCTGCGGCTTCCTGCGGTCCGCGGGCGCCTCCTGGTTCGTGCGCTTCGCACACAACTGGTTGCGCGTTTAGCAGCCTGCGGCATCTGCCCCGCCTCCCGCGCCCTGTCAGAGGCGGGGCCCCTCGGACGTTTCTACTACGTGTCTAGTTGACAGCGGCATCCTGACGCGTTTACGCTCAATCGGGAATGATGCCCGCTCGGCCCGCCGTCGCTTCGGCGACGGGCGGCCGCTGCGGGGGGCGACGCTGACGGTTCGGGACGAAAGGACCTGTCTCGTCGAGATCAAGTTCACGACGCGGGAACTCGACCTCATGGCGGTGCTGTGGGAGAGAGGGGACTCGACCGTCGCGGAGGTGCAGGAACGCCTCGGCGACGAGTTGGCCTACACCACCGTGCTCACGATCCTCCGGACGCTGGAGGAGAAGGGGTACGTGGGGCACACCCAGGAGGGGAAGGCCTACCGCTATCACACGCTCGTGGGGCGCGACTGCGCCGGCGCGAGCGCGGTGCGCCGGCTGGTTCAGAAGATGTTCCAGGGGTCGCCCGAACTGCTGCTCACGCACCTCGTCTCCGACCGTGCGCTCTCGAAGGAGGACCTCGAGAACCTGCGCGGCATAGTGGACGAACGCCTCAGCTCGAAGGAGTAGGGACATGGTCATCGCCTGGATCGGATACTGCCTGTTGATTTCGGGACTCCTCGCCCTGGCCGCCTTCGCCTCGGAGCGGGCGCTGGGTCACTTCCGGAAGCCCGTGCGCTGGGCGTGGTTCGCGGCGATCGTCGGATCCGTGACGGTGCCCGTCGTCGCCTTCTTCGCGCCCGGACTCCTTCCCGGCTTCGGGGTGTCGTCCGTCGCGCCGGGCGTCGGGTTGAGCGGTCTGCCGGCCGCAACCACGGCTGCGGAGCTGCCCGCAACGGCCGCGGCGGCTGGTGGAGGTTTCGATGCGGTGGCCGTGGGTGCGGTGCTGGGGTGGGGCTGGCTGGCCATGGCCGCTGCCATGATCGGCTACGTCGGACGCGTCTACGGCCGGCTGCGGTCGGAGATGCGGACGTGGCGGCCGGGCCGCGTGGCGGGGTCGCCGGTCATGTTCTCCGACGAGCGGGGGCCGGCCGTCGTCGGGATCCGGCGCTCGGTCGTCGTGATGCCGAAGTGGATCCCCGAACTCGACGACAGACTGCTCCGCCTCGTCTTCCTCCACGAGCGGGAGCATCAGCGCGCCGGCGACCATCGGCTCTTCGCGGCGGCGGTTACGGCGCTCGTCCTGATGCCTTGGAACCCGGTCGCGTGGTGGCAGGTGTCCCGGCTGCGGCTCGCGATCGAGTTCGACTGCGACCGTCGCGTGCTCGGTCGGGGAGAGTCGCCGCGCGACTACGCGGACGCCCTCATCACGGTGGGAAGCCGCGTCTCCGGGTCGCTGCTCGCCGCTGCCGCCTTCGCCGAACGCAAGCCGGCCGTGGAGCGACGCCTGCGCCGCATGACCGAGCCGCCCGCCAACATGCGCCTGTTCCGCACGCTCGGCGCCTCGGGGCTGGCCATGGTCGCCGTCCTCTTCGTACTCGGCTGCCCCGGGCCCGAGAGCGGCATGAACGCGCCGGAAGCGCCCACCGCGACAGTGACTCCGCCCTCCGAAGCCAGTGACTGGGTGCCCCCGCTGGTGCCCGACGAGGAGGCCGTCGGGCGCGGCGACCGGCCGTCCTTCATCGCGTTCGACAGGCCTCCGGTGCTTCAGAACGCGGCGGAAGTATCCAACGCGCTGGTTCAAGCCTACCCGTCGAACCTGAAGGCGGCGGGCATCGGCGGGCGGGTCGAGATGTGGCTGTACGTCGACACGTCCGGCATGGTTCGCAACACGGAACTCAAGACGAGCAGCGGCAGCGACGTCCTGGACACCGCCGCCGCGGAGGTGGTCGCGACGATGCGCTTCGAGCCCGCGATGAACCGTGACCAGCCGACCGACGTCTGGATCGCCCAGTGGATCACCTTCCAGATGGCGAGCGATGCGGACACCGCCCCCGCCCGGAGTTCTTCCCCAACCGATGAGGATGCTCCGCTCGTCATCGTCGACGGCGTCATTCAATCCGAGGGCACGAGCATGGCAGACCTCCGGGCCCTCGATATCGACCACGTCGAGGTCATCAAGGGGAGCGCGGCCATCGAGTTGTACGGCGAGCGCGCCACGAACGGCGTGATCGAGATCACGACGAAGGACGGCGCTGCGGACAGCGAGTCTCCGGCGGCTGACCGCCCATCCTTCCTGATGAGCCGCATGAGGGAAGGAGCCCCCTCCCGAACGCCGCCCGCTACCGACCGTGGCCTCGAGATCGAAGACATCGTTCGCACGGCGGTCCTCGACGATGTCGACGGGGATGGCTTGCTGGACTTCGCGATCGTGCCCCGTTCGGGGAACATGCCCGATCCGCTGATCGTCATCGATGGCGTGATTTCCGACGCTGCGGGGCTGTCGGAGTTCGGCACACTCGACATCGATCATGTCACGATCGTGAGAGGTGAGCGTGCCACAGAGACGTACGGGGAGAAGGCCCAACACGGCGTGATCGAAATCACGACGAAAGAGAGGGCGGGGGCTGGCGGCCGGTAGAACCCCGGCCCTGGAAGGGATGCACGAACGCCTGACCTCGAAGGAGTAGGGACATGGTCATCGCCTGGATCGGATACTGCCTGTTGATTTCGGGACTCCTCGCCCTGGCCGCATTCGCGACCGAGCGGGCTCTGGGTCACTTCCGGAAGCCCGTGCGCTGGGGCTGGTTCGCGGCGATCGTCGGCTCCGTGACGCTCCCGTTCGCGGCGTTTCTCGCTCCCGGCCTCTTCCCGGGCATCGGCGCGGCACCCTGGGCTCCTCTCGTGTGGTTGAGCGAGCCGGTGGTCGTGGCCTCCGCGCCCGCTGCGCCCGAGGCGGTGCCCACGGCGTGGTTCGATACCGGCGCGATGAGTGTCCTCGCGGGTGGGGTCTGGGTGTTGCTCGCGGTGGGGATGCTCCTCCATCTCGGGCGGGCGTACGGGCGCCTGCGGTCGGAAATGCGGACGTGGACGCCGGGTCGCGTCCTCGGATCGCGGGTCATGATCGCGGATGACCGGGGCCCGGCCGTGGTCGGAATCCGGCGCTCGGTCGTCGTGATGCCGAGGTGGATCCCCGAACTCGAAGACCGGCTGTTGCGCCTGGTCTTCCTGCACGAGCACGAACACCAATGCGCCGGTGACCACCGTCTCTTCGCCGCGGCGGTCGCGGCCCTCGTGCTGATGCCGTGGAACGTGTTCCTGTGGTGGCAGGCATCGCGGCTGCGGCTGGCGATCGAGTTCGACTGCGACCGACGCGTGCTGGAACGGGGAGAGTCCCCGCGCGACTACGCGGATGCCCT
This sequence comes from Gemmatimonadales bacterium, assembly GCA_009841005.1. Lineage (GTDB taxonomy): Bacteria > Gemmatimonadota > Gemmatimonadetes > Palauibacterales > Palauibacteraceae > Palauibacter > Palauibacter polyketidifaciens. Next base: position 12,728 of record VXMR01000004.1, on the reverse strand, counting down.
CATCACGGTGGGAGGTCGTGTCTCCGCGCCACTGCTGGCCGCGGCCGCCTTCGCCGAACGCAAGCCGGCCGTGGAGAAGCGGCTGCGCCGCATGACCGAGCCACTGGCCCGGCTCCGCATTCCGAGAACCCTGGGCGCTTCCGGCGTGGCGGCGCTCGCCCTCATTCTCGTGCTGGGCACCCCGCAGCCCGAGGCGTCGATGGATGCTCCCGCGCCCGAAGCCGATGCCGACCGGGGTCTCCCTATCGAGGAGAACCCGCTGGCCCTCCTGGCCGAGAGGGCCGCGCAGGCGGAGCGGACGACCTCCGTCGCGTACGACACGCCCCCGGTTCTTCAGAACGGGGGCGAGATCCAGCAGGTTCTGCAGAGGGCCTATCCGCGCGACCTGATGAATGCGGGTACCGGCGGCCGGGTCGAGATGTGGCTGTACGTCGACCTGTCCGGCGCCGTTGCCAACCAGGAGATCAAGACGAGCAGCGGCAACGACGTGCTGGACCGCGCCGCCATGGAAGTCGCCCGGCAGATGCGGTTCCGCCCCGCGAGCAACCAGGGTGAACCGACCGCCGTCTGGGTCTCCCAGTGGGTGACCTTCCAGGTGATCTAGGGTGAGGCGGGGGGGGCGGCCCCCCCTTGGCAACCATCCTCGGGGCTACGGTTTCCCTCGGAGCAGGAGACGGCACAACCCGGGGAGGAACCCATGATCCACGCAATCCGGCGTCATTCCCTGTTTGGTGCGGGCCTCTGGCTCCTGGCCGCGTGCGGGGGCGATGGCGGCGGTGGGACGCCGGTTGGCGGGTCGGGGGTCATCGACGGTCCCGACTTTACGATCGCTCCGGCGCATGAATCCCGCTGGATCGCCGGGGCCCTGGATGGGGAGGACTGGGAAGTCTTCGGGTCCATCGCCGACCTGATCTTCAACGAGACGGGCGACCTCTTCATACTGGACGAACAGGCCGGGCACGTCGTCGTGTTCGACCGGGACGGGGTCTACCTTCGAACCATCTCCCGGCAGGGCGAAGGCCCCGGCGAACTGACCGATCCCGAATCGATATCCCTGCTCGCCGATGGTCGTCTCGCCGTGTTCGACGGGGGTCGCAACGGAATCCAGTTCTTCACGCCGGAGGGCGAATACGCGGAATCGGCGCCCTTCGATCCGAAGCAGGGCGCGCCCAGGCGCGTCGGCGCGTGGCTCTCGGACGGGAGCATCATCACCGCCCGCGAGTTCGTGGTGAGTGGAACGGCGGAGGCCATGTCGGTGAGCAGCTCCGTCGGCGGCACGGGAGACGCACCCGGACGCCCCCTCGTCCGCTACCGGACGGACGGAACTCGCGAGCCGTTCTACACGGCCTGGGAGCCGCCGCCGCCCACCGGAGACGCGGCGGAAGCCAGCGGTGGCAGCTTTTCCTTCAATCTCAGCCCCGTGAGGGCGTTCGACGCGGGGCTGCATTTCGCCGCGCTATCGGACGGGCGAATCGCCGTCGTCGACTCCTCGGGATACCGGATCAGGCTGATCGGCGAGGACGGTGCCGTGAGTGAGGTTCTGGAACGGCCGCTCACGCCGACCCCGGTGACGAACACCGTGCGGAGTGCGGAGCGGGAGCGTCGGCTGGCCGAGCTGGAGGGGAATCGGAGCCCGACGACCCTTTCCCTCGCGGGGCGCCCGGACATCCGCATGCCGGACGACTTCGCGAGCCAGTTGCAGGAGGCTCTCCGGGCCCGCATCGGAGAGATGACGTTCGCCGAGGTCATCCCCGCAATCGAGGCCTTGGCGGTGGACTTCGACGATCGCTTGTGGGTGGTTCGGACCCCGCTCCCCAACGAGGAAGGGCCGATCGACATCGTGACGCCCGACGCCCGCTACCTGGGCACGATCCAACCGGGAGGACTCCGAGTCCCGGACGCGTTCGGCCCGGACGGCCTCATGGCCTACGTGGACACGCACGACCTCGGTTACCCGATCGTGCGCGTCGTCCAACTGGCCCCGGATGCCCCACTGACGGAGAACCGGACTCCGTAGAGCCAGCGCCCGGTCGAATCCTCGAAAGTGACGCGAACGCGGGTTGCCCCGTCTACTCACGGGCGGTGCCATGGTCTATTCTCCCGGTCCGGGATCCGGGCCATTCAACCTCGCGGACGTTTCACATGACACAAACCCGTGCATTCCTGATCTCCTTAGCGCTGACGGCGATCCCGGGCATGGCTCCCGACGGCATGACGGCTCAGGAGGCGGTGGAGGTCGCCGGAACCGTCGTCGACGATGGGACGGGCGAGCCGGTCGACGGCGCGACCGTGCGGCTGGCCGACGCGTCCGGTTCGGCTCGGGAGACCATCACGGGACCGGACGGCGCGTTCGCCTTCGCCCAGGTTGCGCCGGGCACATATGCGCTCGCCGTGCGGCGCTTCGGATACGAGTTGCTCAGCACGCCGCTGGAGATCGGCGCGCAGGCGCCCCCGCAACTGGACATCCGCCTGACCCCGCAGGCGATCCCGCTCGAGCCGCTGGAAGTCGGCGTGGCAGGCCGCCCGCCCCGCCTCGTGGAGTCCGGCTTCTACGATCGAATGGAAGAAGGCTGGGGCACGTTCTTCGAGCCCGAATGGATCGAGGCCAGCAAGGTCGGCTTCGTACTACTGAAGGACTACCTCTGGGTCCTCCAGAACCGCGCGCCCCTGTCCCGGTGCGAGAAGGTCCCCGTGTACCTCGACCGGAGGCCGATCGGCACGACGCCAGGCTGGGGGACAGACGATTCGTATCCGGGAGGGATCTTCACTGTGGGGTTGGATCGCCTTCCCCCGCTGCTCGAAGAGATGTCCGTGTCCGATCTCGGCGCGGCTGAGGTCTACCAGCCGGGAACGAAGATTCCGATGTTCGCCTGGACCTTCACGACCGCGGTTTGCGGCGCGGTCATCCTCTGGTCCGACTGGACGGCGGGCCTGCCGGAGATACCGACGATCGAGGTGAAGCTGTGCGACCCCGAGGGCCGTCCGGGAGAAGTGGCGCTCGACGGCTTCGTCGACGACGAGGTTACCGAAGTGAGGCTGCCCGCCGCGCATGTGTCCGCGTCATACGCGAACCCCGAAGATCCGGACGGCCTCGAGCGCGTGGAAACGGTCGTTCGCACCGACTCGCTCGGACGATATCGCGTGTGCGACCTGCCGGAGGGCGCCGTCATCCATCTCACTCCGGAGTACGGCCCGCACGCGGGTGGGCCGATGGTTGCGCTTGCGGCGGCGGGCGGCGACGCACTGAGGCTGACGGTGCCGGTGACGTCTCCCGCTACGATCACCGGCATGGTCCTCAACGAGACGACCTCGGCGCTGATCGAGGGCGCGCGGATCGTGCTTGTCGACACAGACTTCCGTACGGTGACGAACGCCGGGGGACGATTCTCCCTCGAGGACCTTCCGCCGGGGTCCTACACCATCCGGGCCGTGTGCGCCGGCTATACCGGTGCCGCGCAGGAGGTGGAACTGGCCGAGGGAGGGAACGTGGCCGTGGTCCTCCGGCTACGCGCGACGAATCTTGCCAGGCGGGGGACGTGCTCGGTCTAGCTGGAAGAAGCCGTTGCGAATGACGAAGCGGACGCCGTTGCTGGCCTTGGCCGTCGCCCTCGTGGCGGGGAACGCCTTCCTGTCCGACGCGGCGAGCGCCCAGGAGGCGGTCGGGATCCAGGGAATCATCACCGAGGGCGGGACAAGGGCGCCGATCGAGGGCGCTACGGTGCGGCTGGCCGATCCGTCGGGTTCGGCTCGGGAGACGATCACGGGACCCGACGGCGCGTTCGCCTTCGCTCAGATCGTGCCGGGCACATACACGCTCGGGGTCCGCCGCCTCGGCTATGAAGTCCTCTCCATCCCGCTGGAAATCGGCCCCAGGGCCACGCCACCGCTGGAGGTACAGCTAACCCCGCAGGCGATCCCGCTGGAGCCGCTGGAGGTCGGCGTGGAAGGCCGCCCGCCCCGCCTCGTGGAGTCCGGCTTCTACGACCGGATGGAGGAGGGTTGGGGTGCGTTCGTCGAGCCGGCATGGATCGAAGCCAACAAGCGGGGCTTCGTGCGTCTCGCCGACTTCATGTCGACCCTCCAGATGCGCGCCCCACTCCCGCGGTGCGCGAGGATTCCGGTATACCTCGACCGGAGGCGGATCGGAGCGGCAGACGGCTCGGGAACGAGCCGGTCGTACTCCCTGAATCCGGCGGGAACCTTCAGTTCTCCAGAGGCGCCGCCGCCGACGCTGCTCGACGAACTCTCCGTGCACGACCTCGGTGCGGCGGAGTTGTACCAACCTGGTAGCAAGATACCGTTCTTTGCCTGGGACGGGACCTCCATGAGCTGCGGCGCGATCATCCTGTGGTCCAACTGGACGGCGGAGACACCGGAGATACCGCAGATCGAGGTCGAGCTGTGCGAGCCGGCCGGCCGGCCCGGCGAGGTGGCGGTGGACGGGTTGGTGGAAGATCAGGTTACCCGAGTCCGGTTGCCCGCCGCGCACGTGTTCGCCTCTTACGCGAATCCCGGGGATCCCACCGGCCTCGAACGCGTGGAAACCGTGGTCCGTACGGACTCGCTCGGACGATACCGGCTGTGCGAGGTTCCCGCCGACGTATCGCTGGAACTGACGGCCGCCTACGGTCCGCACCGGGGCCAGCCCGCGACGGTCGTCGCAGAGGCCGGCGTCGAGGCAGGGCTCGCCCTGACCGTGACATCACCCGGGCGGATCACGGGCATCGTCGTGAACGAGCGCACCGAACGGCCGCTCGAGGCCGCCAGCGTGACGGTGGCCGGCACGGGTGTCCGCGTCACGACGGATCGAGCCGGCCGATTCTCGCTGGAGGGGTTGTCGCCGGGAACCCACAGGATCAGCGCCCTCTGCGGGGGTTTCGACCTCAGAGTGCGGGAGGTGGAACTTGCCGAGGGGCAGCAGGCGAGCGTCGTGATCGGCCTCCGGTCGAAGGGAGCGGCAGGCCGGACGCGGTGCACCGCCTAGGCACGGCCTACCAGGGAAGCTAGACCACCTTCTGCTTCCAGCGGCCGCGCCGGAAGATCCAGAGGCCGACGACGGCCGACAGCGAGTAGGCGACCGCGAACGACCAGAACACGCCCGTCTCGCCCCACCCGATAACGAAGGCGAGCAGCGCCGCGACCGGCAGCTGGAAGAACCAGAACACGCCGATGTTGATCCAGGTCGGCGTCGCCGTGTCGCCCGCGCCGTTGAAGGCCTGCATCGTCACCATGCCCCAGGCGTAGAAGATGTACCCGTAGCTGATGATCCGGAGGGCGCGCACGCCTACGTCGAGCGTCTCCGGGTCCGGAGCGAACGGCGCCAGAATCGGCTCCGGGAAGGCCACGAAGACCACCGTCACCACGGCCATGAACAACATATTCCAGAAGCCGGTGAGGTAGACGGCCCGCTCGGCGCGGTCGGGCTTCCCGGCGCCGAGATTCTGGCCTACGAGCGTGGCGGCGGCGTTCGCGAGGCCCCAGGCGGGGAGGATGATGAAGATGACGACGCGGATCGCCATGGTGTAGCCCGCGAGGGCGATCGTCCCGAACTCCGACAGGAACCGGATCGAGATGATGTAGCTGACCTGCGTCACGAGCATCTGCCCCACGCCGCCGACCGACACGCGCGCGAGCCGGCCGATCACGGGCCAGCGGACCCGGAGATCGCTCCGCCGCACCCGGATACGCTCGCCGCGGGACAGGTGCCACAACTGGTACAGAGCCCCGATCCCGCGCCCGGTCGTCGTGGCCACGGCGGCGCCCGGGAGTCCGAGTTCGGGGAAGATCCAGAGGCCGAATACGAGCACGGGATCGAGCACGATGTTGATCCCGTTGGCCAGCCACACGGAACGCATCGCCATCGACGGGTCCCCCGCGCCCCGGTAGATCGCGTTGTTCACGAAGAGGAGGATGATGACGACCATCCCGCCCAGTTGGATGCGGGCGTACATGGTGCCTTGGGCCACGACTTCCGGTGAGCCGCCCATCACCCGCAGCAGCCACGGGGCCAGGAGCGCACCGGCCAGGCCGAGGACCACGGCTATGCCGACGCTCAGCGCGATTGCCTGCACGGCGGCCGTTGCCGCCCCGCGCTCGTCCTTCTCGCCCGTCCGTCGCGCGACCATCGCCGTGGTGGACATCGCCAGCCCCACCGCGACCGAGTAGATGACCGCCAGCATCGCTTCGGTGAGCGCGATCGCGGCGAGCGCGTTGGCCCCGAGCCGGCTGACGACCGCCATGTCCACGAGGAAGAACAGCGACTCCCCCGCCATCTCCAGCACCATCGGGATGGCGAGCAGGAGCACGCCGCGGTTCAAACTGCCGGACGTGAAGTCTTCCTGCGTACCCCACAACAGCGCCCGCACCGTTCCCCACACTCCGGGACGGCCGGGAGCCGCAGTTTCCCCTTCGGGCCGGCCAGTGTCGCTCAAGGGAATCGTCCTGTCGGGAGGAAGCGGTTTAGCCGGCCGTGGGGAGTCAGTACGTCCAGATCGCGACGAGGTTGCAGTCGGTCAGGAGCAGGGTGTTGGGTACCTGGTTCATGATCTCGGGCGGCGCCTCGCTGCACCTGTACGCCTCGACGCCCCGAACGGTGTCGAATTTCAGTTCGCCCAGGTTTCTCCGGGTGAACCCGAGGCGGCTGGCCGGCCGCCCGTTGAGGAGGATGAGCTGGTTACGGCGGTATCGGATGGAGAGTTCCCGCTTGAACTGGAACAGCTGTCCGAGGTGGATGAACTGGTCGATCTCCGGATAGGTCGCGAAGTAGCCCTCGTCGATGGACTGGCGGCGCTCGTAGAACCCCGACGTGAGCAGGAACGGATCGCGGCCCGTCACTCTCACCTCGATCGGCGCGAGCGCGATCGCCTGGGTGTTGAGTTCGACGCGGAACTCCGCGTTCTGGTCCGTGAGGACGTTGATCTCGGTCTCGAGGGGCGCGTAACCGATGTGCGCGACGCGCAGACCGTACGTGAGTGGCGGCAAGGAGCGGAACGCGGCGCGTCCGAGCGAATCCGTGACCCCGGAGACGGGCAGCGGGGTGAAGTCGATCTGCGCGCCCGCCACCGGTCGCCCGTCGGCGGCGTCCACGACGGAAAGGACGACGAAGGCCGCGTCCCCCATATCCACCTCGAGGTCGACAAACTTCGACCGGTCGAGTTCGACCTTGCGGTCCTTCCCGCGCCGGGACCGATAGTTCGGGCGCACCCGGATCTCCCGGAAAGCTTCGAGGCCGCAGGCCTGGTATCGCCCTCGCCCATCCGCCTCGACCTGTACGTCCTCCGGCGTGGGCAGCCCGCGTTCAGCCTCGTAGCGGATCACGACCGTCGCCCCCGGCAGCGGGACCTTGCTCTCATCGTCCCGGATCGTGCCCTCGATCCCGACCTCGAGTTCCGCCTGTCCGAGCTGCCGGCAGATGCGGAGGACCCGCTCCTCCTCCTCTTCCTGTCCCGCGGCCGGGGACGGCACGAGGGCGACCGCCGCCAGCGCGAGAGCGGCCGCCGGCGTGAGGAGCGGCGCGACCCTGCCCGGGGGCGGCCCGCAGCCGTTCAACCGCCGGCCTCGAGCAGCGCCTGAAGGAGCCCGTTCCCGACCTCGCCAAGGCTGGTGGCGCCGCGATTGTAGTTGCGGCCGAGCGCGACGCCGTAGCCGCTCTCGGGTTCGAACACGAGATACATGTTGTACCCGGCGACGGAACCGCCGTGGCCGACGAACCGCACGGTGCCTCCCTCGAGGGCGACCGTGCGAATCGAGAAGCCGAGACCGTACCCCGCGTCGGGATCCTCGGGCGTCTGGACCGTCATGACCTCCCGTCGCGTCGCCGGCTCCAGGAGTTCGTGTTCGGTCATGCCCATGACCGCGGCCGCGAACGTCGCGAGGTCTCCGACCGTCGCGTAGACGCCGCCGTTCGGCACCTTGTACCCGCGCCCCTCGTGTTCCAGCGCCGGGAGATCGGGGTCCACCGTGCCGTCGTCCCAGTTGACGTACCCCACCGCGACCCGGCGCCACATGTCGGGGCCGGCGATGAAGGTTGAAGAGCGCATCCCCAGGGGTTCGAACAGGCGGTCCTCGACGAGATCCATGAAGGACGTCCCGGCCGCCCGCTGCAGAGCGTAACCGAGCACGCCGTACCCGATGTTCGAGTACTGATACCGGGCTCCGGGCATCGTGTCGTAGCGGGTGTGGGGGATCGAAGCGAGGATCTTGTATCCCCAGTCCTCGATCGGCCCCGCCGCCGCGCCTTCGAGTTCAGGCTCCCGAATGAGGCCGGCGGTGTGGCTCGCCAGTTGCCGGAGCGTGATCGGCGCCATGTCGGCCGGCGGATCCCCGAAGCCGGCGACCTCGGGCAGGTGGTCCACGACGGCGTCATCGAGAGCGACCGTCCCTTCCTCCACCAGGTCCGCCATCAGGATCGCCGTCACCGACTTCGAGATCGACCCGGTTCGGTAGATCGTCCGCACTCCCGCGGGCACGCGGTTCTCCGGATCGGCCCAGCCGAACCCCTGCGACCACAGCACCTGGTCTCCCCTGAAGACCGCCGCCGTGATCCCGCCGATGCCGTCCGCTTCGACATCCGCTGCGATCTGCCGCGAGAACGCATCGATGACGTCCGCGTCCTGACCGGCCGCGGCGGACGGAAGGAGGAGGACGCCGAGAAAGCCGAGAAGGAAGACGATCGTCGCGGCATACGGGCGGGGCGCCGCAGCGGCGAGGGATGAGCGACGGTGGACCGGCATGACGTTCTCCTTGCGTGGCCGACGGGTGGCCGGAAAGCCTCCGCCGGGCTCGAATCCAATGCATAGTCGCAGCTTCTCGCCTGCATCGGAAGCCTTCGGGCCGGCGGCAGGCTGGCGGGTCGAGCCCGACTCGCCTAGTGTCTCCGCGCCTAGCCACGCAAACGCACCAACCGCGCGCACACATGTCGCTTCTGAAGAAACTGATCTTCCGGATGGACGGGGCTGCGGACAGCGCCCGCACCCGGTTCACGAGCGAGTCGGGGGCCACCTGGGAGGCCGAGTTCTCGATCTTCTCGGGCACCACGCAACAGTCGCCCCGGCTGCTCGTGATGTTCCGGAACCGGGACGACATCACCATCCCGCAGCGCTACAACCAGGCGCCGCCGGGCATCTCCAAGGTGCCGAAGCAGGCCGTGTCAGAGATGAACGAGGCGGGACTCCGCGAACTGCTCGCGCGCTCGGTGAAGGTGTGAGCGGCGCGAGCGTGGATCCGAAGAAGGCGCTCTCCCGCACCTTCCTCGACGGGGGAATGGTCCGCTGGGAGGCCTACGTGTCGGGCGGCCAGCCGAACACGCCGCACGCGGCCCGCATCTACTTCGTGTGCCTCGAGGATCCGTTCGCGCCGCCGCGCTGGCTGCCGCATGAGAGTCGCAGCGTGGCCGAGGCGACGCGCGCCCTGGCCGACATGAGCGACGCGGATCTGCTGGGACTCCATTCCCGCTCCACGCCTCTGGAGTGACGCAGCGGGCGCCGGAGTGACGCAGCGGGCGCGAGCCTCCGGCGGCTAGTCCACCGTGACGACGTCGTACAGCCGCTCGCCGGGTTTTCCGTCCACGCCTTCGTAGCGGTGCTCCACGAGAATCGACCAGGACCCGGGCTCTACGTTGTAGATGTTCGCCACGTAGGACAGCGTCGAGGGCGTCAGACTGTTGCAGCCCTGCCGGCCCGACACGATCGTGATGGCCAGTTCCAGCCCTCCGTCGACCTCCCGCAGATCGGGGGACAGGTAGTCGCACCGCAGCTTGCCTACGATCTGGCCCGAGACTCGCATGGATCCGGGCCCCCCGGCGGCGCGCGCGAACTCGGGCAGGGCGGATCCCTCGCTGACCACGGACGAGAGCATCTTCCCCACGGTCGGGGAGATTCCGAGCCCCAGATCCAGGCAGCCGGACAATCCAACGAGGATGCAAGCGACGCCGATTGCGTAGCGTGCCTGCCGGTTTCGCACGATTTGCAAGATGAGACTCCGCGGCCGAGGAACCCTCGAAAGAGTGACGGCGTCCGGGAGTGTCTCGCAATACCGGCGCGCGTCGCAAACCCCCGGAGCCCGGGGCGGCCCCGGGCCGGCGCGCGTCGTGTGCGCGGTACGCGCCTGCATTACTTTCTACATGTGGCTTGTCGACGTTGTGGCGGAGACCGCCGGATGCGAACACAGCGAGAGGGTCGTTCGGAGGCGCAGGCGCAGAGAAGAACGGTCTGCCGAGTTGCGTTCTTCGCCCTGGCGGGAGCCGCCATCCTGACGTCGTCCGGGTCCCGGCTGGCCGCTCAGAGCCTGACCCTCACCCCTCCCCAGGGCATCGTGACGTGTCCCGCGGAGATGGATCCGTCCCTGACCGGCCTCGCCGGCGTCGTCCGCGATACGCTCCAGGGCATCCTCATTCCGGGCGCCACGGTCTCCGCGAGCTGGACCGAGGGCGCAGGACGGCAGCGCACGGTCTCCGTGGACGCGGACAGCGAGGGCGTGTACGTCCTCTGTGGCCTTCCGCCCCGGGAGGATCTCACGGTGAGCGCAAGGTTCCCGTTCTTCCGCACGGAGCCGACTCGAGTGAGCATCGCACCCGGCCCACCGGCCGGATGGGACATCCTCGTGGGCGTGGAGGAAGGCGCGCTCTCCAGGCTGCTCACCGTGCCCGGCCGAATCGTGGGTCGGGTGGTGGATCGGCGTTCCGGCCGTCCGGTCGAAGCGGCGAACGTCGTGCTTTCGGACACGCTGCTTGCGGAGGACCGGCAGGGAATGACCGACGGCAGCGGCCGCTTCATGTTCTCCGAACTCGATCCGGGAATGTACCGGGTGACCGTGGACCACCTCACCTTCGACCCCCTCGACCAGTTGGTGCGTCTCCCGAGCGACCGAACCGTGCAGGTGGATTTCGAACTCAGCGTGGACCCGATCGAACTCGCGCCGATCGTCGTCACGGCGCTGCGCGAGAAGCGGCTGGAGTTGCAGGGGTTCTACGACCGGCGAGAACTCGGCGAGGCGATCGGCTCCGGAGTATTCCTCACGCGGGACGACATCCAGGACGCCGGCGCGATCCGCGTCACGCACTACCTGGGACGGATTCCGGGCGTGCGCACGGAGTGCAGCGGAGGCGCGAACAACAACTGCATCATCCGCATGACGCGTGGCGTGCCCAGCCTGAGCAGCCGCGCCGAGTTCGGGTGCATGAACGCGAACGTCTACCTGGACGGCGTGCGCGTGATCCGGGACGGCGGTGCCGGCGAATCGATCGACAACTTCGTCTCGCCGTCCGAGATCGCCGGGATCGAAGTCTATCGGGGCGCGAGCGAGTTGCCGGCCGAGTTTGGCGGGGCCGTGGGGCGCTGCGGAGCCATCGTCATCTGGACGGGCCCCTCGCTCCGGCGGAATTCGGGCTAGGAGGTGCCGGATTCCCTCGGTTCGACCGGCGCGGCGGGGAACGCGTGCAACGCCGTGGCCTTTACCCGCACCGCGACGCGCACGCCGGGGTCGACGCCGAGTTCCTCCGCGGCGTCGAGCGTGACGAGCGCCACGAGTTCGACGGGACCGCGAAGCCGCAGCCGCACGAGCCCGCCCATGTCGCGCCGTTCCTCCACCGTCGCCACGACCAGGTTGCGCGTGCTCAGATCCGCGGGGGGGACGTCCGGGGGCCCGAGGACGAGGTCCTCCGGCCGATAGGCGATCTTCACGGGCGTGCCCGGGACCGCCTCGCCGAGGGCCACGAGCGAAGCGCCCCCGATGTCGACGGTGACCATGCGCTCGTGCGCCCGCGTCACGGCGCCGGAGATCGTGAACTCCGCCCCGGTGACGCGCGCCGTGTAGACGTCCGCGGGATTCTCGTAGATCTCCTTCGGCGTACCCGTCTGGACCAGCTTCCCGTCCCGGATCACGGCGACCCGATCCGCGAGGTGGAAGGCCTCGCCCCGGTCGTGGGTGATCAGAAAGACGCTCGTCGCCCGTTCCCGGGCCACGCGCTCCAGGTCGTGGCGGAGGTCGAGCCGCGAATCCGTATCGAGATTCGCCGTCGGCTCGTCGAGGAAGAGGATCTCCGGGTCGAGGACGAGCGCCCGCGCGAGCGCTACGCGCTGTGCCTCCCCTCCGGACAGCCGCGATATCGGGGCTCCGAGCAGGTGCGAGACCGCGAGTTGTTCGCACACCGCGCGCGAGCGGGCGCGGGCTTCGGGCCGGGGCACGCCGCGCAGGGCCAGCCCGAGCCCCACGTTGTACTCGACGGAGTCGCTCCAGAAATGGGGGCGTTGAAACACGACGGCGGACGCGGCCCGGAGTGCCCGCTCGGCCGGCCGTCCCGACCCGCCGCGGAACGCGACCTCTCCGGCGTCGGGCTTCTCCAGCATGGCGAGCAGGCGCAGCAACGTGGACTTTCCGGCCCCGTTCGGCCCGAACACCGCGAGCATCTCGCCCTCCCGCAGTTCGATGCGGTCCACCTCGACGGCCGTCCTTCCGCCGTAGCTGCGGCGCAGGCCGATGCCGTCGAGGAGCGGCCCCGCTGCGGCGTTCACGCGACGTGGCCGCGGCGGATCGCCCGCCGGCCGAGCAGGAGGAGCGCCGCGTTCACGCAGAGAGCGATGAGCATGAGTACGATCCCCATGGCGATCGCGACGTCGAAGTTGCCGCGCCGCGTCTCGAGCACGATCGCCGTCGTCATCACCCGGGTTTCTCCGAGGATGTTGCCCCCCACCATCATCACCGCCCCCACCTCGCTGATGATGGCCCCGAAC
>VXMR01000153.1 GCA_009841005.1 Gemmatimonadales bacterium | reverse complement strand
TAGCCGAAGGTCGCTCCGGCGCCGTAGTCGAAGAAGTCGCGGTCCTCGATCACCGCGCGCGGGCTGCCGCCGGCGGCGTCGACCTCGATCACGTCGTGGTCCTCCCACGTGTCGTCGAGACGGACGTAGAGGATGTGGCGGGAGTCGGGCGTCCAGGTGGGGAAGACCTCGTAGCGCTTGTCCTCTGTGAGGCGGTCCACGCGCCGCGTGGCGACGTCGACCTTCCAGATGTCGTAGTTCCCGTAGCGGTCCCCGGCGAAGACGATGGAGCGCTCGTCCGGGGACCAGCGCATGGAGTTTATGCGCGCGCCGAGATCGGTGAGCTGGACGTCGGCCCCGTCGCGCACCGACCAGAGCCAGATCTCGGGCGCGCCGCTCTTGTCCGACACGTAGGAAATCCACGTCCCGGACGGGGACCAGCCCGGCATCTGGGAGGTGAGGAAGTGGCCGGATCCGCCCATGTCCACCGGCACCCGCGTGGGGAAACCGCCCTCGGGGGGCAGTGTCATGAGCCCGCCGGTGAGCCCCGACTCGAACAGGATCGCCGAGCCGTCCGGCGACCAGGCGGGCGCGCCTCCGAGGACGGACTCGATGGAAAGGAGTTGGTCGACCGAGAGGGCGCCGCTGTCGCCGCCATCGCGACCGTCCTGCGCGTGAAGCTCGCTCCGTCCGCCGGCCACTGCGCCCAGAGCGAGGAGGATACCGGTGATCGCCGTCAACTGCGGATCGCGAGCCATGTGTCGTCCTTTCAACGCGTCAGTGTGCGGTCTCCCGCGAGGTCGGCCGTGCCGAGGTCGGCTCCCGCGAGGTCGGCTCGGGCGCGCTCGCCTCCTCGGATGTCGTGCGGCGCAGCGGGTCGCCCTGGAAGCGCCACGCCGATTCGAAGTCCTTCGCGGGCGCCTCGCCGAGCAGACGCGCGCGCACCATCTCGACCGGCATCCGGCCACCCTTGAGGATCGCGTCGTGAAAGGCGCGGTTCGTCATCTCCCCCGACTGCACGAGTTGTTCTTGCAGCGCCCGGAACTGGAGCCCGCCGATCATGTAGGCGACCTGGTAGAGTGGGGAATAGGAACCGTTGAAGCTCCGCCGCACCTCTGCCTCCGCGTTCGCCCGCTCGTGCCCGACCCGCTCGACGAGGAAGTCGATCGCCTCCTGCGGGGTCATGCGCTCGAGGTGGAAGGAGAGGGAGAAGATGATCCGGGCCGTGCGGTGCATGCGCCAGAAGAGCATGCCGATGCGGTCCTCGGGGGTCGACGGAAAGCCGAGGTCCCAGAGCAGCATCTCCCAGTAGAGCGCCCACCCCTCGCCCCAGAACGGGGTGGAGAAGGCGCGCCGGTGGGAGTTGAAGCGGCTCGTCATGAACCCCTGCAGGTGGTGCCCGGGAATGAGTTCGTGGTGAACGGTCGCGCGGGAGAAGTGCTCGTTGTTCCCCCGCATGCTCATCAGCTTGTACTCGTGCTCCATCCCGTCCGTGGGGAACGAGACCTGGATCACCTCTCCGCCGAGGAAGAAGGGCGACACTTTCTGCCGCTCGGGGGACATCATCTCGATGCGCCAGATCTCGTCGGCGAGCGGGGGGACGGTGACGAGGTCGCGCTCGGTGACGAAGGCGAGCGCTTCATCGGCGAGTTCGCGGATCATCTGCGGCTGGTCTCCGGGGTCGCGGTGCAGCGTCTTCACGTACTCGAGGGCCGCCCGCCAGTCGTCGCCGTAGCCGAGTTCGCGCGAGGCCTCGATCATCCGCTCCTCGCACCAGGCGTACTCCCGCTCGGCGATCGCGATGAGTTCCGCAGGGCTGTAGGGGATCATCTCGCGACGCAGGTCCGCGGCGAGACCTTCCGCTCCGATCGGGTCGCCGACGATGGGTTCGTCTTCGCCTTCGCGGTAGCCGATGACCGACTCGCGCAGGAAGGTCGCGTAGCCGTCGAGCGCGGTCCTGGCGCGGGCGTACGGGTCCTCGTTCCACCAGGTGAAGACGGGGTCGTAGCCGGCGTAGTGCTCGTACCAGCTCCCCAGGAGACGCGTGCGCTCGGCGAGCGCCGTCACTGCCCGGAGCGCGACGATCCGCGAGACACCTTCCCCGCCCTCGAGCCGGGCCTCGACTTCGCCTCGGACGGCCTCGATCTCGGCCGGGAGCTCCGCGAGACGGGCCGCGGCCGCCTCCGACTCCACCGGCTCGCGCCGACGCCGACGCTCCTCCAGTTCCACAATGAGCGAGGTGAAGGAGATGAATCCGTCCATCTCGGCGGCGAGCCCCGCCTCGCGCGTCAGCAGATCCAGCTGGTAGCGCAGTTCGTTGAGGAGGAGGACGTAATCCACGCGTCCCTCGAGACTCAGCGCCTCAAAATCGAGCGCGTCGATCTCTTGTTGCCAGCCGGAGAAAAACTCGTTGAATCGGCGGGTGCGTTCGGGAGAGTACGAGACGGTCCACCGGCGGCCGAGGGCGACGCGGTCGGCGGAGTAGCGCTCCACGACCGGTGCGACTTCGCTCGATTCGGCCCCGACGAGCCCCGCGACATCCTGGGCGGACACGGGAGCGGCGGACGTGGCCGAAGCGGCGGCAAGGGCCGTGACGGCCGGGACCAGCCCCGCAGGGAACACGCCGGAAGCACGGAGAGCGCGCAGAGCGCGGCGAGCAGGGGTTCGATGCACGCTCATGGGACCACCCTCCGCAGGACGAAGTGTCCCGAGACGACGTCCATTCGAAGTTCATTGAAGGAGACGGTAGCCCCGGCACCTCCGGCGGCTTCGTCGCCTCCGGTATCTCCTCCGCGGACAAAACGATACAGGGTCCGTCCATCGGCGAACTCGTCGCCGCCCAGCCACGAGAGGGTGGCCGGTTC
>VXMR01000129.1 GCA_009841005.1 Gemmatimonadales bacterium | reverse complement strand
CCCCCCCCCTGATATTTTTTTAATTCTTCCGCGGACCCCGTTTATCAACACGCTTATGTTGGTCGGCAGCGTATTTTGTTTATACGAGCCCGGGGGGGGGCCGGCCGCGGCGGCCGAAGCGCACGACGCCGACGCGGTCCTCGGCGTGCTGAACGCGGACATCCTCGCCGCCGGCGACCGGCTCCGCTGGGTGCAGCTCTCCTCGGCGGGCGTCGAACGCTACCTCGCGATCCCCGGGCTCTCCGATGCCGAGGACCTCGTCATCACGAACGCCCAGCGGATCTTCGCCCCCGGCGGCGCGGAGCACGCGCTCGGCATGGCGCTCATGCTGGCCCGCCGATTTCACACCGCACTCGACCTGCAGCGCGAGCGACGCTGGGACATCCGGCCGCTCACCGGGCCCTCGCCGTACCGTGGTGAGGGAAGCGAACTGCTCGAACTCCGGGGCCGCACGATGCTCGTCATCGGCCTCGGCGGCATCGGGACGGAAACCGCCCGCATCGCGCACGGGATCGGCATGCGGGTGATCGCCACGCGGAACAGCAGCCGTGAAGGCCCCGATTTCGTGGAGCGCGTCGGGTTGTCGTCGGAACTCCTGGATCTCGTTCCCGAGGCGGACGTCATCGTGAACGCGCTGCCGCTTACGCCGGAGACGGACGGCCTCATCGACGAGGCCTTCTTCCGGGTGACGAAACCGACCGCTCTCTACATCACGCTCGGCCGCGGCCGGACGACGGATACGGAAGCGCTGACGAACGCGCTGCGGGAGGGAAGGATCGGCGGCGCCGGCCTCGACGTCACGGAACCGGAACCGCTCCCGACCGACCATCCGCTATGGGGCATGCCGAACGTGCTCATTACGCCGCACCTCGGCGGCGACTCCGACGGTCATATGGAGCGGATGTGGATCCTCTTCCGCGAAAACCTGCGGCGCTTCGCAGCCGGAGAGCCGCTTCTCGCGGTCGTCAACCGGGAGCGCGGCTACTAGCAGTCTGCCGGCCGACGGGGCTCCGCAGCCGGATCCCGGGTGCGGCTCCCGCCTACCCGCCCCGAACCTGGAACGTGAGCGTGGCCCAGTTCGATTCGTAGTCGACATCCGCCTCCGACGGCGTCTCCACCATGTGGATTGTCCGGATGTACCACCGCCCGCCGCCCACGAGCGGGATCGTCGCGACGCCGTCTTCGTCCGTGCGGGCCTCGACCGCCTCGATGTGTCCACCGGCATCGTCGTGCGAGTGGGGATTGAATTCGTAGTTGGCGTACAGGAGCGCGTTCTCGACCGGCTCGCCCGCGCGCAGGAAGCGCACCTGGAGGTCATCGCCGACGACGAGATCGTAGGGGTTCCGGAGCGGGACGATCTCCACCGGATAGCCGAGTTCTTTCGCCCACTCGCCGCTCCGGTCGTCGCCCACCTGAACGATCGCCTTCACGTGCTTGCTGTAGCGCTCGGCCGCGTCGTCGTTCGTCTTGCCGGCCGCTTCGCGCTGCGCGATCTCGTCGACGAGCCCCTCGTGAACCAGGTATTCGGTAAACTCCACCCCCGTGAGCGGGATCACGCGCGCCCCCGTCGACACGCCGATCGTGTAGGTCCCGGCCGAGCCTGTTTCGAAGGTCAGCAGCGCCGTGTCGACGCTGTCCGCGTGCCAGTGGAACATCGCCGTGTCCCGCCACGCCTCGGTCGGCGGGTGCACGACCTCATCCGGTCCCACGATGCTGACGTCCAGCATGCGGTCGCGCGTGATGTGGTTCTCGCTCTCGTCAAAATCCCCGTTGAACAGCGCAACCACGTTCGTGGAGTGCGGCTCCAGAAAAAAGCTCTCCAGCTTCAGATACATCGTGTGCGCCCGCGCCGTCGCGACGATGGCGATGGTCAACAGGGCGGTCGTAAGCAGGACGCGGCGTCCGATCCTCATTCCGAACCCTCCGGGGTGTGCACTTTCCGTCTTCCAGACACGTCAAGAGAACATGCAGGGATCGACGATGATTCGGCCATAGCGGACGTGTGACGCCACCGGCGTTGTCCCCGTAGCCGAAAGTACCGATCATTGCCCCGCGGCAATGAGCGCAGCTGAGAAACACGGGGGGGACCGATGACGCTTCGCATCAACGACACGGCGCCGGATTTCACGGCGGATACGACGCAGGGCAGAATCCGCTTCCACGACTGGATCGGGAACGGGTGGGTCCTCCTCTTCTCCCATCCGAAGGATTTCACGCCCGTGTGCACGACGGAACTGGGGGCGGTGGCCGCCCTTCAGGAGGCGTTCGCGGCGCGCAACTGCAAGATCATCGGGATCAGCGTCGACGGCGTGAGCGATCACGAGGCCTGGTCGAAGGACATCGAGGCTTCGCAGGGGCACGCCGTCGGCTACCCGCTGATCGGCGACCCGAAGCTCGAAATCGTCAAGGCGTACGACATGCTGCCGGCCGACGCCGGGGACACCTCCGAGGGCCGCACGCCGATGGACAACGCCACGGCACGTTCGGTGTTCGTGATCGGACCCGACAAGAAGATCAAGGCCACGCTCACCTATCCGATGAGCACCGGCCGCAACTTCGCCGAGATCCTCCGGCTCCTCGATTCGTGCCAGCTCACGGCCGAGAAGCAGTTGGCCACGCCGGCGAACTGGGAGCAGGGCGACGACGTGATCATCGCCCCGGCGGTCTCGGACGACGAGGCGCGGCAGCGGTTTCCGGAGGGATGGGAGCAGCCCCTGCCCTACATCCGGATCGTCCCGCAGCCGCAGGACGGCTAGCCTTTGTCACACGCGGTCACACAGACCGCCACGCGGGCCGGCGGGGGGCTCCTCCTCGCCGGCGTACTCCTGTCCGCGTGCTCCGCCGGTTCCGACGCTGTCGACGCAGCCCGGGAGGACGGCCGTCTCCTGATCGACGGCGGTACGGTCGTCGTCATGGACGACGCGGGCACCCTTCTCGAGGGCGGCGCGGTACTTGTCGAGGCGGATCGGATCTCCGCCATCCTCGACGGCGGTGCCCCCCGCCCCACCGGCGTGCCGGTGCTCGACGCGACGGGGCACCTCGTGATCCCCGGCCTCGTCAACACGCACGGCCACGCCGCCATGTCGCTCCTGCGGGGACTCGCCGACGACATGCCGCTGATGACGTGGCTGAACGAGCACATCTTCCCCGCCGAGGCCGAACTCGTCGATCCCGAGTTCGTCTATTGGGGGACGCTGCTCTCGTCCATCGAGATGCTGAAGAGCGGGACCACGACGTTCGCCGACATGTACTACTTCCGGGACGATGCGGCGCGGGCGGTCATCGACGCCGGCATCCGCGCCGTGATGGGCCCGCATGTCATCGGCTTCCCCGCCCCCGACTTCGACTCGCCGGCGGAGACGCTGGCCGAAGCCGCCGCGTTCATGAAGACGTATCGCGACCACCCCACGCTCGTGCCAGGAACGGCCGCCCACTCGCTGTACACGACCTCGCTGGACGACGCACGTGCCGCGCTGCGGTTGGCCATCGAGTACGATGCCCCGTTTCAGATCCACACGGCCGAAGATGCGAGCGAGTTCGCGACGGCGACGGAACGGACCGGGATGGGCGTAGTGGAGGCGCTCGAGTCCATCGGCGCGCTCCGACCGGGGACGGTGCTCGCCCACTCCATCTACCTCTCGGACGAGGACATCGAACGTATCGCGGCAGGGGGCGCCGGTATCTCGCACAACCCGCAGAGCAACCTCAAGCTCGGGATTCCGCGAGCAGCGCCGGTCGTGAAGCTGCTCGCCGCCGGAATCCCCGTGGGACTCGGCACCGACGGCGCGGCGAGCAACAACGATCTCGATCTCTTCGACGAGATGGACACGGCCGCCAAGCTGCACAAGTTCGCGAACGCCGATCCGACGGCGCTCCCTGCCGAAACGGTCTTCCGCATGGCCACGATGGGCGGCGCCCGCGTGCTCGACCTCGACGACCGCATCGGGTCGCTTGAGCCGGGGAAGCGCGCCGACATCGTGCTGCTGGACACCCGGCGCGCCGGGCTCACGCCCCTCTACAACGTCTACTCCCACCTCGTGTACGCGGCTCGAGGGAGCGATGTCTCGACGGTCCTCGTGAACGGGCGCGTCGTCGTCAGCGATGGGCAGGTTCGGACGGTGGACGAAGCCGAGGTGATGGAGCGCGCGCGGGCCTTCGGAGCGCGGGTCCAGGCAGTGATCGGAGATTCGGCGACCGGACCGGGACGCTAAACAACTCGCCCGAAACGATCATTTGTTGCTAAATGATCGTATTATGAGATAACATGACTTCACGTTCGCGTCGTATTATTTGTTTTCGACATGGAATGAACGGATGTGGAGTCTCGCGGAGAACCCTGCTGTCGACCTTGGAACCGGCGATGTAGCCGAGCTTCTCGACATCCATCCGTCGACCGTCAAGCGCTGGTTCGACAGCCCGCTGATGACCGCGACTTCGGGAGGGCACCGCCGCATCCCTCTTGACCTCGTGCTGGATGTGGCGCGGGCGCGGGACCGAAGGGTCTATCTCCACGGCTTCGGAAGCCAGGCGACGCGCGTCTGGCACGCGATGCAGGCACTCGAACGCGGCGATCCCGGTCCGGCGTGCGACGCGCTCGTGCACTGGCTGCGCACCCGGCGATCACATCTGATCGGGAAGTTCCTGTGGCATGTTGCGGCCCGCGGCGGCGCCCCGGACCCGGTCGTCCTCGATGGCGTATTCGGCGGCTTCATGAAACGGGTCGGTGACGGCTGGGAGCGCGGAGAGCTTCGCATCGCCGACGAGCGGGCCGCGAGCCGCGAGGCGGGCGAGGCGATCGGGCGACTGCTCGCCGCGGCCGGCCGGGAGGCCGATGAACCCGACGCGGACAGGCCGATCGCCATCGTGGGGGCGGTCGAACCCGAGCAGCACGTCCTCGGATCCCAGCTCGCGCGGCTCCTGCTCCTCCACAGGGGCTGGAACGTCGAACACCTCGGAACGGGGGTACCGGCCCCCGAGATCGTGGCGACGCAGCGAGCGCTGGATGCGTCGCTGGTTTGCGTTTCGTTCACGCCTCCCGCGACGGCCGCCGATGTCCTTCGATTCATCGAGGCCGCGGGAGAACTCGCGGATCCCGCACACCCCTTCGCCCTCGTGCTCGGCGGCAACACGGTACACGGCGCACGGATGAGCGGCGGCGACGGAGCCTTCACGGACCTTGTCGCGCTCGAGGGTCTCGCCGCGTTCCGGGATTGGCTGGACGACCGTGGCTGATGGCGCCCGCGTCGCCGGCCCCACGCACTTCGACCGACTGGGGCTCGCCGTCCTGGGACTTTTCTCGGCGGCGTCGGTCGCGGGCTTCGCGTCGTTCGGGCTGCATCCGCAGCTCCTGGCCCGCTTCCCTTCGTCCGCCGGGTTCTATGCCCCCGCCTTTCTGATCTTCGCGCGCGGACACGTGATCATCGCCTTCCTGGTCCTCGCGTACTCCCTCACGGCGCGCGTCGGTACGCGCTGGATTCCCGCGCTCCTCGTGGCGGGCGGCCTCTCGCTGGGGGCCGAACTGCTGGGC
Source organism: Gemmatimonadales bacterium (assembly GCA_009841005.1). Classification (GTDB taxonomy): domain Bacteria; phylum Gemmatimonadota; class Gemmatimonadetes; order Palauibacterales; family Palauibacteraceae; genus Palauibacter; species Palauibacter polyketidifaciens. Next base: position 23,666 of record VXMR01000129.1, on the reverse strand, counting down.
ACGGCGACCGGCTTTCCGTTCGGTGGGTATCGCTACACGCCGATGCTCGGCCATCGCGTGGCAGGGCTCGTCCCGTACCTGATCCCGTTGAGCTGGTTCATGATGGCCTTCCCCGCGTACGTCCTCGCGCGGCGCGCGGCCCGGGGGCGACTCGCGCGCTGGGCAGTGGGCGCAATCCTGCTTACGACCTGGGATCTGACGCTCGATCCCGCCATGAGTTCGCTCACGTCCTACTGGGTGTGGGATTCCGCCGGGCCCTACTACGGGATGCCGCTCGTGAACCTCGCGGGTTGGATGGCGACGAGCGTCTTCATCATGGTCGGGTTCGACGCGGTGCGGGCGGGCCTCGTGGCCGACCGGATCCCCGCGCGGCTCATGGCGATCTACTACGGGACCGTGCTGGCGCTCTCGGTGGCGATGACGCTCGCCGCGGGCTACTGGTGGGCCGTCCTGGCGACGCTGGCCGTCCTCCTGGCCGTGTGGAAGGGGACGCGGGCATGAGCGGGCCGAGCGTGGCCCGAGCCCCCGGCGAACCGCTCGTAGCGGGTCTCGAGCGCGCGGCCGCGATCGCCGGCCGGCGCGGCGCCGAGGTGCCGCCCGTCCGCGGCAAACTCCTGCGCCCGCACGCCGCCCTTGCGTTCATCCCGGAGGTCCGGCGGGCGGATCTCGGCGACCGGTTCTGGCTGGGTTGCCTTGCGGTGCAGATGGCGCACGAGGCGTCGCTCCAGCACGACGACGTGCTGGACAGGGGGACGGAGCGCCGGGACGCGGCCACGGTGTTCGCCCGGCACGGACAGGGGGCCGCCCTCCTCGCGGGGGACCTCTACCTCACGGGCGCCTATCGCGTCGCCCACATGGTGCGGTCGGAGCCGTTCCTCGCGGAGTTCACGGACGCGGTCGAAGCGACGGTGCGCGGCGAGCGCATGCAGCGCGAACTGTCTGCGGCGGCGAACCCCGCCCCGCTGTACGGGGAGGTCGTGCGGGCCAAGAGCGGCGCTCTGTTCGGCGTCGCCGCAGCCCTGCCGGGCTGGATGGGCCGCACCGGACGCGCCGGTGGGACCCGGATCTCGCCGATCATGTTGCGCGAACTCGGGATCCGGCTCGGCGCGTTCTACCAGACGGTGGACGATCTGCTCGACTACTGTCCCGACGCGGGCGCGGGGAAGCCGAAGCTGCAGGACTTCGCCAACCGCACCTGGACCTCCGCGCTCGGGGATCGCGGATGGGACTGGTTCGAGCAGACGCCGGAATCCGCCGTCGCCGAGTTCTTCCGGGCCGGCATGGCCGAGCGCGCCGCCGCGCGCGTCAGGCTGGAGGGTCTCGCGCTTGGCGCGGATCTGCGCGCCGCGGGGGCGGATCCGGCCCTCGTCGACCTGGTCGCCTCTTGGAGCGACCGTTGCCGGCGGGCGGTCGCCCACGGGCTCCGCGCGGGCTCCCGTCCAGTCGTTGGTACCCGGCCGTCAACGTCGTCCGTCACGACCGCCGCCCGGATCGCGGCCCGCGCCCTCGCCCTGGGGCCGCGCGCGAGCTGGGGTCGCTACTTCGCGCACCACAGCCGCAGCTTCTCGCTCGCCTCCCTCCTCTTCCCGTCGGAGGAGCGCAGGCTCGTGCGTGAGATTTACGCCTTCTGCCGGTTCACCGACGACCTCGTGGATGAAACGGACCGGCCGAACGGCGCGCGCGCCCCCGCGGCGAGACTCCACCGGACGCTCGATGTGTGGGAGGAGATCTGCCGGGCGGCTCACGCTGGCGAACGAACCGACGTCCCGCTCGCCGACGTCGTAATGGGCGGGATGGCGCAGCGTGGGATTCCGTTCGACCTCGCGGCGGAGTTGGTCGAAGGCGTGCGCATGGACGTCGAACCGCGCGCCTACCGATCGCTGGAGGAGTTGCGCGAGTACACGTACCGCGTCGCATCCGTCGTCGGCATCTGGCTGACGCGGGCCTTCGGGGTATCCGACCCCTGGGTACTCGAGCGGGCACACGCCCTCGGCCACGCCATGCAGCTGACCAACATCGTCCGCGACGTGGGCGAGGACCTGGCGCTGGGTCGCGTGTACCTGCCCGCGGACCGGATGGCCCGCCATGGAGTCGCGCGGGCATCGCTCGTGCGCATGCGCGCCGGCGCCGAGATCCGGCCCGGCTACGTCGCGCTTCTCGAAGAGATGATGGCGCACGCCGACGCCGCCTACGAGGCGTCGTACGAGGGAATCCCGCACCTGCCGCTCTTCTTCCAGCGGCCCGTGACCGTCGCGGCGCAGGTCTACCGCGGGATCCACGACCGCGTGAGGGCGAACGGATACGACAACCTCACGCTTCGAGCCCATACTTCCCTCCCGGACAAGGTCTCGCGGGCGAGGCAGGGTCTCGGGCGCCTCCAGACCCTCCCGCGCAGTCGCAGGGGTCGCCATTGGCTCCCGACGGTCCACAAGGGAAGCGGCTGACGCGGACGGGGCCGTGAGCGGGAAAGCGGTGGTGATCGGGAGCGGTTTCGGCGGGCTGGCCGCCGCCATCCGCCTTCAGGCAGCCGGCGTCGCGACGACGCTGGTCGAGCAGCAACCGCAACTCGGCGGGCGCGCGGGACAGTTCCGCGATGCCGGCTACGTCTTCGACACGGGCCCGTCCCTGATCACCGCGCCCCACCTCATCGACGATGTGTTCCGGGCGGCGGGCAAGCGGCTCCGGGACTACGTGTCGCTCGTGCCGCTCGACCCCTTCTACCGGGTCTGGTTCCACGACGGAAGCCACCTCGACTACACCTCGGACCTCGAGCGGATGAAATCGGCGATGGCGGAGTTCGATCCGCGAGATGCGGAGCGTCTCGACGACTTCTTCGCCGCGCTCGCCCCCATCTACGACGCCGTGATCCGCGAGGGACTCGGGGCGCGACCGTTCGACACCCTCTCTTCGATGGCGGCCTTCGCACCCAGAGTCGCACGCCTCCGTGCCTGGGAACCCGTGGCCCGGTTCGTCCGCCGCTACTTTCGTGACTGGCGACACCGGTTTCTGTACTCGTTCCACCCCCTCTTCCTCGGCGGCAGCCCGTTCCGCTCACCTTCGATCTACCTGATGATTCCCTATCTCGAGAGAGAGGGCGGCGTATGGTTCGCACGGGGCGGGATGTACAGTCTCGTCCGCGGGTTCGAGGCCCTCTTCCGCGACATCGGCGGGACCGTGCGTACCGGAACGACCGCCGCGCGCATCGAAGCGGAGGGGAGACGGACGACCGGCGTCCGGGTCATATCAGGCGATGATGATGATGATGAGAACCTCCCCGAAGCCCTCCTGCCGGCCGACATCGTGGTCAGCAACGCGGATGTCGGCCATACCTACGGCGCACTCCTGGGTCACCTGCGGCGGCGGCGCTGGACCGACCGCCGGCTCGCCCGAATTCACCAGTCGATGAGTTGTTTCCTCCTCTACCTGGGAGTCCGGCGACAGTATCCCGAGCTGACGCATCACACGCTGATCCTGGGGCCGCGCTACGAAGGTCTCGTGCGCGACATCTTCGACCGGAAGACGCTGGCGGACGACTTCAGCATGTACCTGCACGCCCCCACCCGCACGGACGCGTCGATGGCCCCCCCCGGATGCGAAAGCCTCTACGTGCTGGTGCCGGTGCCGAACGCCGCCTCGGGCATCGACTGGGAGCGGGAGGCCGAACGCATGACCCGGAGGGTGATCGGGCGTCTCGAAGCCTGGGGGCTGGAGGGACTCGAGGATGCGATCGAAGTGAAGCACGTCTTCACCCCGGACAGGTTCCGCTCCGAGTACAACGCGACGCTCGGAAACGCGTTCGGGATCGAGCCGCGGCTCACGCAGACCGCCTGGTTCCGGCCCCATAATCGAAGCGAGGAGCTGCGGGGGCTCTATCTCGTGGGTGCGGGGACCCATCCGGGGGCCGGAGTGCCGGGCGTGATCCTGTCGGCCGCCGCGACCTTCCACTCGATCGCGGAGGACTTCGGCCTGTGAGCGAGCCTACGCGGCGCCCATGTGTCCCGGCGCGGGGGGCGGCGTCCAGCCGGTCGCGGCGCGGCGCTCCTGGACGCAGCGCTTGAAGCGGAAGGCGTTCTCGGGCAGGGCGAAGTCCATCCCGTAGTTGTCGGGACCCACGGCGTCGACCCGGGCCACGATCACGCCGAGGTCGTCCCGCTCCAGCGCCTCGACGAACGCTTCCCCGAACGCCATCGGCGAAGCCACGGACGCCGCGTGCTCGATCCCCGCCCCGCGCGCGATCGCGGCGAGGTCCGTGACGCCCGAGGTGGTGTGCGACTCGAACCCTCCCGTCGAGAGGAGGCTCCCGTTGTCGAAGATGATGTGGAGGAAGTTCCGGGGCCGGTAGCGCGCGAGGGTGGTGAAGGTGCCGAGGTTCATCAGCGCCGATCCATCCCCGTCCAGCACCATCACCTTCTCGTGCGGCAGGTGGTTGGCGAGGCCGAGACCGATCGACGAGGCGAGCCCCATCGCGTGCTGCAGGTAGAAGAAGTTCTCGCGGTGGCCGAGGTCGTACAGTTCCTGGGCGCACGCACCCATGATCGTGACGACGAGCTTGTCCTCGATCTCGGGATAGATCAGTTCGAGGCACTGCACCCGTTCCATCGGCCTCTATCTCCTCAGACTTCCATGAGGTCGCGCGTCAGCAGCAGCGCGACCGGCGAGAGTGAGCTCTGCGAAAGCGTGTACGCCTCGGCAATCTCCTTCGCTACGAGCGCCGGATCTCTCGCGTGGTGGTAGGGGATGTTGAGCGCCTGAAGCAAACCCTCCGTCACGATCCCGCCACGAGTGTGCCACGGGTACGGCTCGCCCCAGTGGCCGCGGACCGCGATGAGCATGCAGAGCGGGACGGAATAGAGCTGGGCGAGGGAGATGATCCCGTTCATCGCCCCGAAGAAGCCGTGGTTCTGCATCAGCAGGATGTGCGGTTCGCCGGCAAAATACGCCCCAGCCGCGATTCCGACCGCCTCCTCCTCCTTGGCGACCTGGATGAGATCGACCTCGGGATCGTCCTCCGCGCGCTGCAGGAGGAGACCGAGCCAGGTCTCAGGCAGGGCGGAGATGCTGCGGATGCCCGCGGCCTTGATCCCGTCGAAGACGGCCTTCGAGTTCTCGTAGGAGACGGTCATGCGCGAAGGGTGCGCGGACGGCTCGGGCCGCGCAATCCCGCTCGCCCGGTGACCCATCGTGCCAAAACGGCGGACAGGTTGCGCCACGGGGCAGCCCGTGGTCACCATGAGCGCAGCAAGGAGTGCGTATGGACGAATCGGAAGGGCGGCCGGTCGGCCGGCGCGGGTTCATCAGGGACGCCGCGGTGGGTGCGGCCGCATTCGCCGCCCCGGGGAAGCTGATGGGCGATCAGGACGAGTCACACGGCCACAGTCACGAGCACGGCCACAGTCACGAGCACGGCCACGACCACGATCACGACCACCAGGACGTACCGCCGGACATCGCGCTCCGGGTGCGGGCGCTGGAGTCCGTCCTCGTGGAGAAGGGGATGGTGGACTCGGCGGCGCTGGACGAGATCGTCGACACGTACGAGAACCGGATCGGCCCGCGGAATGGAGCCGAGGTCGTCGCCAGGGCCTGGGTCGACCCCGCGTACCGCGAACGTCTCCTCGCGGATGGGACCGCGGCGATCGGCGAACTCGGCCATCTCGGCGGTCAGGGCGAGCACATGAAGGTGGTCGCGAACACGCCGGAGGTGCATAACCTCGTCGTCTGCACCCTCTGCTCGTGCTACCCGTGGCCGACGCTGGGCCTTCCCCCCGTGTGGTACAAGTCCGCCCCCTTCCGGGCGCGGGCGGTCATCGAACCGCGGGAGGTCCTGGGCGAGTTCGGCCTCGAGGTGCCGGAGGATGTCGAGATCCGCGTCTGGGACAGCACGGCGGAGATCCGCTATCTCGTGCTCCCCGAGCGGCCCGCCGGCACCGAGGGCATGACCCAGGAAGAACTGGTGGGCATCGTGACCCGGGATTCGATGATCGGCGTGGCCCGAGTCGAAACGCCGTCCGGAGGCGAACCGGGAGGCGACGCGTGAACACGATCCACGACATGGGCGGCATGGACGGCTTCGGCCCGATCGAGCCCGAGGAGAACGAACCCGTCTTCCACCACCGGTGGGAGGGGCGGGTCTACGCCCTGACCAGGGCCGTTGGCCCGTGGGGTCGGGGTCGCGAGTGGCCCTCCTTCCGCTACACACTCGAGAGCATCCCGCCGGCCGAATACCTGAGCATGTCCTACTACGAGCGCTGGTTCCGGATGCTCACGACCCGGCTGCTCGTGGGCGGCCTCATCTCCGACACGGAACTGGAGACGGGGTATCCGGCTCCGGGGGCGCCCCGGCCGGAACTCCTCCCGGCCTCGAACACCGGGGCGCCGGGGGCCGGACTCCTCGATATGGACGTACCTGCGCGCTTCGGGCCGAACGACCGGGTGCGCGCGCGCAACCTCCACCCCCGCGGCCACACCCGGCAGCCCCGCTACGTCCGCGGGCGGCGGGGGACGGTGGTCGAGGACTACGGCGTCTACGCCCTGCAGGACACGGGCGAGGACGGACGGCGCCCTCCCGACCGCCGTCCGCAGCACGTCTACTCGGTGCGTTTCGAGGCCCGGGAACTGTGGGGCGAGCGTGGCGGCGCGAGGGAGGCGGTATACGCCGACCTGTGGGAAGACTACCTGGAGCCCGCGTGATGTCCGCCGACGAGCGGGTCGAGGCCGAGCGGGTCGACGCGGAACGTCTCGCGGCGCTCCCTCCTCTGCCCGCCGACGATGACGGCCCGGTGTTCGAAGCGCCGTGGCAGGCACAGGCCTTCGCGCTCGCGGTGAAGCTCTCCGAACAGGGTCACTTCACCTGGAAGGAGTGGGCCGCGACGCTCGCCGACGAACTCGCGGGGGCCGAGGCGCGCGGCGAACCGGACGACGGCTCCCGGTACTATCACCACTGGGTCGCCGCCCTCGAACGCCTCGTCGTAGACCACCGGTTGAGCACGTCCGTGGCGCTGGACGACCGCAAGGAGGCGTGGGCGGACGCCTACCGCCACACCCCGCACGGCCAGCCGGTGGAGCTGCACCGCAACGACTGAAGCCGACAAACGCGTTCCCGCGGGAACGTCTTCTCGAAGCTGGGAGGCGACGATGCGCCATCACGACCACTCGCCGTCGCTCGGGATCCTCTTCTCGATCTTCCTCATTCCCGCCCTGGCCTGTGCGGACCCGGGAGACGCTCCGGATCCCGACGCGCCCGCAGGGATGGCGGGCGGTTCGGTCGACGCGTCGGTGCTCGAGGTGCTGGAGTGGCGACCCATCGGACCGTGGCGGGGCGGTAAATCCATCGCCGGGGCCGGACATCCGACGGAGCCGGGCGTGTTCTACATGGGGAGCACGAACGGGGGCGGCGTCTGGAAGACGGACGACGCCGGGGTAAGCTGGCACAACCTCTCCGACGGCTACTTCGGGACCACGACCGTCTCCTCACTGGACATCTCGCAGTCCGATCCCGACATCGTCTACGTCGGCACCGGGGATGTCTCCTTCCGGACGAACATCTCGCGCGGCGACGGGATCTACCGCTCCGACGACGCCGGACGCACGTGGCGGAACATGGGGCTCGCCGACACCCGGAACCTCTCGGCGATCGAGGTCCACCCGCGCGACCCCGACCTCGTGTACGCGGCCTCGCACGGGCACGGGTTCATCCCGGACGAGAACCGGGGCGTGTACCGCTCGCGCGATGGCGGCGACACGTGGGAGCGCGTCCTCTACATCGACGATGAGACCGGGGTCATCGACCTCGTCATGGACCAGAGCGCGCCCGGCACGCTCTACGCGGCGACGTGGAACGGGCGGCGCTTCCCGTGGACGATCCAGGACGCGGGAGCCCGCAACGGAATCTGGAAGTCGGCCGACGGCGGGGATTCCTGGGAGGAGATCACGACGGCGCCCGGACTCCCGGCGGGACTCAAGGGCCGCATCTCCCTGGACATCTCCCAGTCGCGCCCGAATCGGGTGTGGGCGCTGATGACGGCGGAAGGGGACGGCACGGGAGGGCTCTACGCGGCCGACGCGCCCGGCCAGGCGGACTGGCGGCCGTGCCGCGACTACTACTGCTCCGGCAACGGGCTCTACCGCTCGGAGGACGGCGGCGGCACCTGGGAGCGGGTGGCCGACAACCCCAACTTCTTCCAGCGCCCGTGGTACTACACGCACGTCGAGGCCGACCCCACGGACCCGGACGTCGTGTACGTGCTCAACACTTCGATCTGGAAGTCGACGGACGGGGGCGAGAGCTTCACCGCCCTCACCACGCTCCCGCACGGCGACCACCATGCCCTGTGGATCGACCCCACGGACGCGCGCCGCATGCTGGGCGGCGGCGACGGCGGCGCGACCGTGACGCTCAACGGAGGCCGCACCTGGTCGTCCGTCGAGAACCAACCCACGGGGCAGATGTACAACGCCTCGGTCGACGACGACTTCCCGTACAACGTCTGCGCCCCCCAGCAGGACAACACGAGCATCTGCGTGCCCAGCCGCTCCGACGAGGGGGCGATCTGGGACTATCAGCGCTGGACGACGGCGGCGGCCGAGAACGGCGGGATCGCGGTCCACCCCGACCGGCTCGACGTGAGCTACGGCGGCGACCACCACTGGATCGCGCGCGTGGACCGCTCGACCGGCGAGCGCCGGTGGATCAACGTGTGGGGCGAGAACTACTACGGCACGGGCGAGGATCAGCTCCGCTACCGCCAGGTGTGGGACGTCAAGCTCTTCCTCTCGCCGCACGACCCCGACGTGATGTACACGGCCACGCAGTACGTCCACCGCTCGACGGACGAGGGCGAGAGCTGGGCGGACATCTCCCCCGACCTCACCCACGCCGACGAGACCCGCTTCGAAGCGACGCTCCCGTCCGATCGTGGCGAGTACTGGGGCCTCACGCGGGAGAACGTGGGGATCGAGTGGTACGCCGCGATCGCGAGCATCGCGGAGTCGCCCCTGCGGGAAGGTGTGCTGTGGAGCGGCTCGAACGACGGGCTCGTGTACGTGTCGACAGACGGCGGCGGGAACTGGGAGAACGTCACCCCGCCGGATATGGAGGCCGACACCTGGGTGAGCGTCATCGAGCCCTCGCGCCACGATCCGGCGGCGGCCTACGTCTCCGCGAACCGTCACATGATGGGGGACGACGCCCCATCGGTGTGGGCGACCTCTGACTACGGGGCCACGTGGCGCCGCAATGACGCGGGGTTCCCGGAGGACGACTTCGTGTGGGTGGTTCGGGAGGACGAGGAGGAGCCCGGACTCCTTTACGCCGGCGCGGAGTGGAGCGGGGTGTGGGTGAGCCTCGACGACGGGGAGAACTGGCACTCTCTGCGTCTCAACCTGCCCGTCACGCCGGTCCGCGACCTCAAGCTGAAAGAGGGCGACGTAGTCGCGGCCACGCACGGGCGCGCGCACTGGATCCTCGACGACGTCTCGCCGCTTCGGCAGTTGGCGGCCGCGGGCGTGACGATTCGCGCCGACGGTGGCGGGCCGAGCGCGGAGGATGGAGTTCGGCTGTTCACGCCGCGCCCCACCATCCGCTTCCGGGAGACGGTGACCCGGGCGACGTTCGGTGGCCTCTTCATGCCGAACCCACCGAGCGGCGTCGTCTTCCGCTACTACCTGCCCCGGGCCCCCGAGGGGGAGGTCCGCCTGTCGATCCACGAGGCGGGCGACGGCGAGACCGCCGGGGACGAGATCCGCACCTTCTCGAGCCTGGGCGTCGCTCCCGAGCCGGGACCCGATCTCATCGACCCGGCCGACCTCGTGGAGCCAGGGCTCCCCGCCGAAGCCGGGGCCAACGCCTTCGAGTGGGACATGCGCTATCCAGAGCCCGTCGACTGGGTCCCGAAGACGCTGTACCGGCACCGCGATCCGTACGGGCCGCTGGCGCCCCCGGGACGTTACGAGGCGCGTCTGACCGTGGGCGGCGAGACGGTCTCGGTCCCGTTCGAGCTCGTGCCGGATCCGCGTGTCGCGACGCCGCAGGCCGAGTTCGACGAGCAGTTCGGCTTCCTGATGGCGATCCGGGAGAAGATCGGCGAGAACCACCGCGCCGTGTCCCGCATCCACGGCTTGAGGAGGAGGATCGTGGCGGCGATCGAGGCCGCGCAGGGGACAGCGGGCGCCGCCGACATCGCCCGCGCCGGGGCCGAACTCGACGCCCGGCTGTGGGAGATCGAGGACCAGCTGCGCCAGTTCCGGCCGTCGCGGGAGCACCGCGCCAAGCAGGAACTCATCAACTGGCCGGTCCGTCTCGACGACAAGTTCGCGAAGCTGCTCGAACACGCCGAGGCTTCGGATGCGGCCCCAACCTCGCGCGACCGCATGCTGTTCGACGACCTGTCCGAGCGCCAGGAGGAACAGATCGAGGAACTCGGCTTCATCGAGGAAGGCGAGGCGGCCCGCTTCTTCGACGCCGCCGAACGCGGAGGCTAGCGTGTGACTTGATTGATCACCATACCGAGACCAGATTGGTCTTATGACTACCGTATCGATTTCGTCTCTCAAGGCCAATCTCTCGCGTTACCTTCGTCATGTCCGGCGGGGCGGCGAGATTCAGATCCTCGACCGCGGCGTGCCGGTCGCCAGGTTGATCGCGCCCCGGCCGGGGGGCGACGACGCCGTCCGTGACCGGCTGATCGCCGATGGTCTTCTTCGGCCCCGCTCGGGACCGGCCGCATCGATTCTCGACCATCCTCCCATGAAACTCTCGACGAGCATCTCGCAAGCCCTGGCGGAGGACCGGGCCGACCGGCTGTGAGGTATTGGGATGCGTCGGCCCTTGTCCCACTGATCGTCTCCGAGCCCGGGAGCCGGTTGGCTCGAACGTGGCTTCAGGAAGACGACCACGTGGTGACGTGGGCCTGGACCCGGACGGAGATCACGAGCGCGATTGAGAGGCGTGCACGTGAAGGAGCGCTGACCCGGCGGCAGCGGCGGACGGCTCTCGACCGCCTTCGTGGCTTCGCCGCCGGCTGGGACGAAGTCATCGACTTGCTTGCCGTCCGCGCCCGGGCGAATGCCGTGCTGGCGCGGCACTCCCTCCGGGCCGCCGACGCCGGTCAACTTGGCGCCGCACTGCTGGTGAACGAGCAACTCTCGGACCGGCTGCTGTTCCTTTGCCTCGATCAGCGTCTCTGCGACGCCGCCGAGCGGGAAGGCCTCGGCGTGCCCGACACCGGCGATTGAAGGCGACGGGGCCGGCTAGCGGCGGTTAGCGCCGCCAGACGCCGACGCCGTTCTCGTATGTGATCTCGGTGCCGTAGGGGCGCGACAGTTCGGCGAGGTGCTCGATGATCTCGCGGCCCAGATCCTCGGGCGCGATCCGGGGTGTGCCTCGCCGGCCCCTCGGCGCCTTCCAACTCAGTTCGATGGGGTGGAAGATGATCTCCACCACCTCTTCTCCCTCGAAGGTCGCGACGGGGACCACGCTCTCGTACCACTCGGACCCGATGGGGAAGCCCGTCGTCGGGTTGCCGTCCTCGTCCACCTGGAAGCGCGTGTCGTAGATCTCCGACGCAAGGCGGTCGAGCGGAATCCCGTAGCGATCGCGCTGGTCGGAGGGCATGGGATCGATCGTCTCGTTCTGGAAGATGAAGTTGGCGAGCGAGTAGAAGATCGGCCGGCCCCTGTAGATCTCCACGCCGCGGAGCTGGTGCGGCCCGTGGATGATGAACGTGTTCGCCCCCGCGTCGATCGTCTGCCGCGCGAACTCCTCCATCCACGCCGGCGCCGTCACGAAGGCGTTGCCGGGCTCGTGCGAGTGGCTGTTTACGACGACGTAGTCGGCCTGATCGGTGGCGTTTCGCACCTCGTGCAGGACCCGTTCGCGGTCCTCTTCGTTGAGCGCCACGGTCGAGCGGTCCTCATCGCCCGGGAACACGGTGGACCCGAACACGCGGACGGGCGCCTCCGGATCGTCCGACACGTCCCCGCCCTGCCGGCGCGCCACATCCCGGAGCGCGGCCATCGTCTCCGGCGACCCCTCGTAGCGCGTACTGAGCCGCAGCGGGTTCAGACCCGGCCGTCCCTGCACGGTCGGCCCGGCCTTCCCGGCGCGCGACATCGGGGTGAAGGTGGACGCCATCCCGATGAGCGCGATCCGGCCCTTCGGCGTCTCGAGATATCCGGGACGGCTGGCCCAGCCCAGGTTCTCGCCGGTCCCCGAGTGGATGAGCCCCCACTCGTCCATCAGCCGGTTCGTGAGGCGCATGCCCTCGACCCCGTAGTCCGTCGAGTGGTTGTTCGCCCGGTTGTAGAGGTTGAACCCCATGTCCACGAGGTCTTTCAGCGTCTCGGGCGACCCCACCTCGTAGTTGCCGCCGTTCTCCGCCGCCGGCCAGCCGGTGAACTCCTGCAGCCGGAACACGGATTGCTCGAGGTTCAGGAAGGCGGCATCGGTCGCGCGGATGATGTTGGCGAGGTCATGGAAGCCCGGGTCCCCGGGGTGGTCGAACGGCGCCGTGCGGCGGTTCATGATCACGTCCCCCACCGCGGACAGCGTCCAGCGCGTTTGGGCGTCGATGGGCGAAAGGCTCTGCGCTCGAATCCTGGATCCGACGGCCGGGGCCAGGGCAGTGAGAGATAGAACGAAGCAGAGAGCGAGAAGAGCGGGGCGGCGCATAGGGTCCTCCTGGTGACGTGCCGGGGCCGATGATCCGTGCTTGGGTGAACGTACCGAAGGGAACCGCCGCACGCCCATGAGCGGGGGTAAGGCAGCGACCGCCACTCAGGCGCGAGTCGAACATCGGAGACAGATTCAACTCGATCCTATTACGCCGCATACGGTGCGTAAGGCACTATATTGGACGTTTTCGCGCCACATATGGCGTAATGACGCATGGTGTCTCAGCGTTCATGTTTCGGATCGTGGATCTTGAACGCGGGCGGACCGGGGTGGAACAGACGAGCAGGAGAGCCGGAGATGGGAGCGATCGTCGCCACAAGTCGTACACCGGATGTGTTGCGGGAACTGGGGGCGCGGCTGAAGGCGCTGCGTCTGCGTCAGAACCTGCGCGTGAAAGATCTCGCCACCCGCGCCGGCGTGGGCGCCCGCACCATCGATCGAGTGGAAGCCGGGCACAGTGTGGGCACCGACACGCTCGTACGGATCATGCGTGGACTGGGACGGCTCCAAGCGTTCGAGGGCTTCATCCCGCCTCCGGAGCTATCTCCCTATGAGATCGAGAAGTTGAGGGGCAAACCACGCCAGCGCGCCTCCCGACGACCGCCGCCGGAGCCGGCCTCGTGAACGGATACGCAGGGGTCCGCGTGCGATTTGTAAGGGACGCGACGTCGGTCCTCCGCAAGATGGAAGACGGGCGGATCACCGTTCGAGTACGACCACGGGTTGACCACGCGAGTGACATCGACGATACTTTAGCATATCATTTTAGACGATAGCGTATCGAATGGCTTTGGCGACAAGAGAACGGATCCTTGAGGCGGCCGGCACGACGCTGTTGCGGAATCCGAACGCCTCAATCGACCGGATCGCGGTCGAAGCGCGGGTTGGGCGGGCGACGGTCTTTCGTCACTTCGAGAACCGTGCGGGGTTGCTCAAGGCGCTGGCCAGTCGAGCCATCGCCGAGACGGACAGGGCGACCCGGCTGGCCGCGGCGGACGCCTGCACGGCTACCGATGCTCTGAGGCTGGTCACGCAGGCGGTTGTCCGCGCCGGCGAGTTTTTTCGTTACCTGGACTCGGCCGCCGAGCTCTACGACGAGCCGGAGATCGTCGAAGCCTACCAACGGCAGATGTCCGAGTTGGCGGACCTGGTTGGAGCCGCCAGGCGCGAAGGCTTCATTCGACCCGATGTCCCCACCGCGTGGGTGGCGGCAAGCATCGATGGCTTGATATGGGCCGCGTGCCGAGCCGTCGGCGACGGGGAACTTGGTGTGGTTCAGGCGCAGGAGCTCGTGTGGGATACCATCGCGAACGGGCTTTCAACCGACGGGACAGGGGAGGATCGCCATTCCGAATAGACGGAATCGACTGCCGTTACCAGCCCAGATCCTGACGACCGCGATCATGGTAGGCGCCTTGGCCGGGGTGGCGCGCCTCGCGAGTTCCGAACAGGACGCCAGGGCGTTCGACGAGGCGGCGGAGCAGACGCGGTTCCAGTTCGAAGGCGCGGCGCGAGGGGTCGAAGCCGCTCACCCGGCAGCCGACGATCTCCAGGCGCCGGTGGAACGTGAAGAGCCGTGATGGATTCGATCACGAGAGCACTCAACTGGGATGCGGTCATCGGCTGGTTCCATGTCCTGAACGACCTCAGCCTGGTCTATGTGGTCATCCCCTTCTTCTTCGTCGAACTCATTCGCTATGCCTTCCTCAAGCGCCTGAGCTTCGACGTCATCGGCGACTCGGTGGCGAACGTCATCACGTTCGTTTGTTTCGTGGCCATCGAGTACGCGCTCGGCATCCTCTTCGTTACGAAGCTCTACTTCTGGATCTACGCGAACTTCAGCCTGGCGCACCTGTCGCTGAACTGGGTCACGATCGTGACCTGTGTCCTGCTGGCCGATCTCATGTACTACTGGGATCACCGCATGATGCACAGGATCGGGGTCGGGTGGGCCACGCACACCGTGCACCACAGCTCGCCCCACTTCAACATGTCGGTGGCCTACCGCTTCGGCCCCCTCGACGCGGTGTTTCCGCTCCTCTTCTCCTTTCCGATCGTGATGCTGGGTTATCACCCGATCCTGGTGCTGCTGTCGGAGGTTCTCGTTCAACAGTTCCAGGCCATCCTGCACACGGAGGCGGTCCGCAAGCTGCCGCGACCGGTCGAGTTCCTCTTCAACACACCCTCCCATCACAGGGTGCACCACGGCTCGAACCGGCAGTACTGCGACAAGAACTACGCGGGCATGCTCATCGTCTGGGACCGCATGTTCGGGACCTTCGAACCGGAGGTCGAGCCGGTGGAGTACGGCGTCCGGCAGCCGATCAACTCGAACAATCCCATCACCGTGTTCCTGCACGGGATCCAGCGCCTGATCATGACGATCGTCCGCACGCGAGGCGCCGGGAACAAGCTGAGAGTGCTGGTGAAGCCGCCAGGTTGGAGTGCGACGGAATAGGCGGCGACACGGGTTCACAGGGCCCCGAGCCGGTCATGACGAGGAGGCAGCGGCGCGGGCGCGGTCGAGGAGGGACTGGTAGAGGGCGTCGGCCTCCTGCACGCGCGGTTCGAGGCGAAGGCGCTGCTGTTCCCATTCCTCTTCGAGGAGGCGGGTCGTCTCCCAGTATTCGAGATCGCCCGCGGGCCGGATCGGCTCGGTGAGCAGTTCCTGGAGCTTGGCCCGGTGGCGGGCGACGAGTTCGGGCACAGCCTCCAGCTTCCACCAGGGTTCGTCCTCCACGACGACGAACACCGGGGCGCTGTGCGCCACGGTCATGTCGCGTTCTCCATCGCGGTCGCCGAAGGCGCGCACGGCGACCCACAGGCTCTCGTCCGCCTCGATCTCCGTGGCCAAGCGCAGCCGGTCGCCGTCCGCGGACGTCTGGGTCGCGGTCGCAACGACCTCCCCGTGGACGACGAGTTCCAGCCGGTTCAGGCGGTCGATGTCGGGGTTCAGTGACGCTTCCGCCACAATCTCGAGACTCTCCCCGCGCTCGGCGCGAAGCTCGGAGCCCATCTCCCGCCCGTTCACGCGGAACTCGAGGAAGGGCCCGTTGCTCACGTAGGTGTGGCCCGAGCGGTAGGCGTTGTACCACTCGTTCGGGGCGAACGGTCCGTCCAGCTTCACGTACGTGCGCTCGACCCCCGGTAGGGTCGGGCCGAAGTACGGGTAATCCGCGCCGGCGATGGGGCGGACGTTGAAGCCGAGGTTCAGGAAGCTGTACCAGATGTCGTCGTACAGGCGCCCGCCCTGCAGGACCTCGATGAAGTCGACGAGGTCGAACGGCACGTCGAGCGCCAGCCCCCGCTCGCCGTTGAAGAGTTGGCCCATGTGCGCGTAGCCGGAGATTCCGCCCTGCGCGCGCGACGCCTCGAACACGCGGTGGTAGAGGAAGTAGGACTCCGGGTCCGGGCGGATGGGGCGCTGCAGGTTGTGGTGGATCGTGTGCCCGCGGTGGACCGTGCGCGGGTCCTCCTGCCCGGACACGAGCGCGTGGCCTTCGCGCACGTACTGTCCGGCCTCCCCCCACGCCGGCTGCTTGAAGTGGGTGACGGCGATGTTCCCCATCTCGAGCAGGTTCGCGACGTGGATGTCCTCGGCGGCGATCTGGGCCCACACGGCGTCGTCCTCCGCGTGCTCGCGCGCGATGTGCACGTGGGAATCGCCGGAGTGCCATCCTTCGGCCGGGAGATTTGCGTAGCGCTCGAGCGAAACGGTGAGATCTGTCGTCTCGTCGGCGCGCACCTCGATGGTCCGCTCGTAGCCGCGGTATTCGGGGCCCCGCGTCGCGACGAGTTCGTAGCTCCCGACCGGGAGGCGGGCCTCGTACTCTCCGTCGACGTAGAAGGCGAGGCGGTGCTCGGAGGGCCACCACGTGCGCGGGTTCACCCACAGGAGCCGGACCTCGTCGACGAACCGGTGCACGAGCACGGAGCGCTCGGAGGGAAGCGGAGCGCGGCCGGTCTCGTCGTAGAGACCGAACCGCGCGGGGACCGAACGCCCGCTCGCGGCATCCTCGACCGTGAGACGCAGCGTGCCGTGGCCGGCCGGGACGGGGGTCGTGTGGCTGCGCACGACCTCGATGTCGCAGAGGGCGATCCCCTCCGGCCCGCCGATCGCGAGGTCCGTGTCGCGGATCCCGTGCGCGGCGAAGCGGGCCCGCTCGAGCGTTACCCGGGCCGTGGCGAGCACCGCGCCGCCCCCGGCACCTGATCCGGAGGCGGACTCGGGTTCGACGGTGGCCGATTCGCCGATCCCGTCGCCGCCGTTGTCGTTGAACCCGACGCTGAACGGCCCGGTGAGTTCCGGTGCGTAGGTGACCACGAGGTCGACGGGCTCATCGATGTCGAACGCGAACCCGTCGTCGATGTCGAGGGCGAAGAGGGGGCCGACGACGCACGTACGGGCGCCGATGTCGCGCGTCTGGAACGGGTTGCCGCGGCCGTACATGCCGAGCTCAGAACGGGCGACGCCGAGCGTACGGGCGATGTTCTCGCGTGGCCACTCGAGTTCGACGACGAAGCGGGCATCGCTGTCATGCACCGGGGAAGGCGCGCCCTCCCCCGCGGGGCCCGCGGCCCCCGAGACGAGGAGGCCGGCCCCGGCGAGGAGGCAGATCCGGCGGACGCGGGCGGTCACCGCTCGTACACGACCCGGCCGCCAACGACGGTCAGATCGACCTGCATGGATTCCAGGCATGGGTCCTCGCACTCCAGAACATGGTCCGCCGTCACGACGAGGTCGGCGACCATCCCGACCTCGAGCGTCCCCTTCTCCGCCTCCTCGAAGGTGAGGTGCGCGTAGCTTCGCGTCACCGCCTCCAGCGCTTCCTCTCGCGTGATGCGCTGCGATGGGTCGAGTACGCCGGCGCTGATCGTGCCGCGCGTCGTGAAGTGGTGCAGCATCCACCACGGGTCCCAGGGGACGACGGGGGAATCCGTGCCCAGCGACACCGGAATCCCGGCGTCGAGGTAGGCGCGCACGGGCGTCGTCCAGGCGGCGCGCTCCGCGCCCCAGTACTTCACGAGGCTCGGCGCCGCCACGTAGAGGTGGTTCTGCGCCGTCACGGAGAGTCCGAGCGCCCGCATGCGCGGGAAGTGGTCGTCGCGCGGGAGGAATCCGTGTTCGATGACCCAGCGGAGACCGTCGATCGGCGCATCGGCGTTCGCCGCCTCGTAGCCTTCGAGGACGAGGTCGATGGCCGCGTCGCCTACCGCGTGCGTCGCCACCCGCCATCCCCGACGGTGAAGTTCACGGACGGTCTCGATGTAACGCTCGGTCGGCACCGTCTGCAGGCCGCGGAAGGTGCCGCCCTCGCCCCAGGGTTCCTCGTACGGCTCACGCATGAGACCGCCCTCGAAGCCGCCGTCCACGCCGAGCTTCACGCCGCCGACGCGGAGCCAGTCGTCACCCTCGCCCATCTCCGGCCAGGTCGCGAGGGCATCGGCGAGCGGCTGTGCGTTCGCCCCGCGAGGGGCGCGGAGGACGTAGTTCACGCGCAGGGTGAGCCGGCCTTCGTCCCGGAGCCGCTCAATGGCCCGGTACTCCTCCAGGGGGCCGCCCGGGTAACGGATGCTGGTCAGGCCGCGGGTGTTGAGCGCGGCGTACTCCTCGGCCATCGCGTCGAGGACGGCCGCCGGGTCGGGCGGCGCGGCGGTCGGCAGCGTCACGAGGTCCTTGGCGCGGTCGACGAGTTCGCCGTTCAGCCGCCCGTCCGGATAGCGACCGATGCGGCCGCCCGGCACCTCGGGCGTCGATTCGTCGATGTCCCAGCGGGCGAGCGCCGGGCTGTTCAGCACATATTCGTGTCCGCCGCGGACGACGACGACCGGCTGCCCGGGCGCCGCGCCGTCGAGATCGTCACGGTAGGGCAGGCGGTGCTCGGCAAGCTGGCCTTCGTGCCAGTCGCGGTTCGTAACGATCAACTCGCCGGGCGCCGTCTCCAGCGCGAAAGCGGCGATCGCATCGGCCACGTCCCGTAGCGAGCGCGCGCCCGTCAGGTCGACGCCCGGGCCACCTCCGATACCGTGGTAATGGTTGTCCGTGAGCCCCGGAATCACGGTCCGGCCGTTCAACTCCACGACGCGCGTGTCGGGCCCCGCCAGCCCACGAACCTCCGCCGAGGTTCCCACCGCCGCCACGCGGCCGCCGGCGACCGCCAGCGCCTCCACGGTCCCCGGCGATCCCATCGTGAGGATCTCTCCATCCACCAGAACGAGATCGGCCGTGTCGCCCGGGGGCGCCGCGCAGGCCGCGAGCCCCAGCAGCATCACGAACCCCGGCACCGCCGGCCCGAGCACCACCCGCGCGGAGACGGCCCGCGAAGGCCCGGTCCTCCTCATCGCCGCTCCGCCCCCGTCTCGCGGCGCAGGAGTCGGCCGGGCTGCGCCTCCGTCAGCGCGCCGCCGTCGATCACGGGCACGCCGTTCACGAACACGAAGTCCATCCCCTCCGCATAGCGCATCGCGTCGCCGAACCGGGCCAGGTCGCGCACCTCCTCCGGATCGAAGATGACGAGGTCCGCCGCCATCCCCGGCGCGATCAGGCCCCGGTCCGCCAGCCCCAGCCGGCGGGCGGCGAGCGAGGTCATGCGGCGCACGGCATCCTCCAGACTCAGGATCCCGTCCTCCCTCACGTACTTCGCGATCACGCGCGGGAAGGCCCCGAACGCCCGCGGATGGGAACTCGCCGTGGTCGCCGGGTTCACCGGGGAGGCGTCGGTGTCGATCATCACGAACTCGGCGCGGAGCGCCTGCCACTTCTGCTCCTCGTTCATGCTCTCCGGGTTCACGCTCACGCCGCCCGCCTGCACGAGATCGAAGAACGCGTCCCAGGGATCCGTCCCGAGGAGGTCCGCCGCCTCGGCGACCGAGAGGTTGATCACCCGCTCGTCCACCTCGTCGGAGGCGGAGACGATGAGGACCTTGTCCCAGTCCATCCCCACGTGGCGGTACCAGTTCTCCCAGTCCGACGTCGTCTCCACCTCGCGGCGGAGTTGGGCCCGCACCGCGGGGTCGGACAGGGTCTCCAGGAAGGGATCCCTGCCGCCCGCGTAGTGCCGCGGATGGAGGAAGGACCCGAGGCCGATCCCGTTCCGGATGTAGGGATAGATGTCCGCCGTCACGTCGATCCCGGCCACCCTCGCCGAGTCGATGAGGGCGAGGGCCTCGGCCATCAGCGGCCAGTTCTCCTGTCCCGCGGCTTTGAGGTGGTAGATGTGGACGGGGGTGCCGGCGCGGACGCCGATCTCGATCGCTTCGCGGATCGCCTCCAGGACGGAGTGCGATTCGTTCCGCATGTGCGTGAAGTAGGTGCCGCCGTACTCGCCCGCGACGCGCGTGAGTTCGACGAGTTCCTCCGTCGTCGCGTACACGGCGGGCGGATAGATGAGCGATGTCGACGTCCCGACGGCGCCGTGCTCCATCGCCTGCCGCACGAGCGCTTTCATCTCCTCGAGTTGCCCGGGCGTCGGCTGCACGTCCTCCTCGCCCAAGACCACGCGCCGCACCTGCGTGAGCCCGACGTCGTGCACCACGTTGATCGGGATCCCGATGCGCTCGACGTGCGCGAAGTACTCCGCATACGTCCGCCAGCGCAGTTCCTCGCCGTTCACGACCAGCCCCCAGGGCTGCGTGGCGTCGCTCTGGGGCGCGGCCGATCCGCCTTCGCCCGAGAGGTAGGTCGTGATCCCCTGCCGCAGCTTGCTCTCGGCGCTCGGAGGATCCGTGATGAGGACGACGCTCGACTGGCCCATCATGTCGATGAAGCCCGGACTCACCACGCGGTCCGCCGCATCGATCGTGCGCGCCGCCGGTTGGCCCGAGAGGTTCCCGACCGCCGCGATTCGGTCGCCCCGAAGCCCGATGTCGCCGCGCACCCAGGGGTTCCCCGCCCCGTCCACGATCCGCGCCCCCGTGATGAGCACGTCGAAGGAACCCGCCGACGTCGGTCCCTCGGCTACCCCGCACCCCGAGACGCCAACTCCCAAGAGACCCACGCACAATACACATGGCAGTAAACGCATCGGCCTGCCGCCTCTCCTGCTCACCGTCGCCCCGCGTCGCGCAGGACCTTCCAACTCACGCCGTCCAGCCTGCTCCCCTGGCGGAGCGCGATCAGCGCTTCGATCGCACGGTCGATTTCTGCGTCGCGTCTCTTCTTCTCGGCAGCGTCGT
Source organism: Gemmatimonadales bacterium (assembly GCA_009841005.1). Taxonomy (GTDB): domain Bacteria; phylum Gemmatimonadota; class Gemmatimonadetes; order Palauibacterales; family Palauibacteraceae; genus Palauibacter; species Palauibacter polyketidifaciens. The sequence continues at coordinate 2,821 of VXMR01000129.1, read as the reverse complement.
GATCTTCCGTCATCGGCCGGTCCTTGAACAGGCAAGTTGGTGTCCCATCAAGGATCGACCGGACGTCGTCCGGCGGCAACCGCATCTCCGGCCACCGCTTGGGGAAGCGGGGGCGGACGCGGCCCCGCTTCTGGGGCCGTTGAAGTCAGGTTGACGGCCGAGCGCAAGTTATCGGAGGGTATCGGTGGGCGCGGCGCAGCGTGGCTCGTGAGCCGCGCCGTAGTCTTGCGCGAGCGCGGCTATCGTGACACAAATACCATCTTATGGCACACAAGATGACCTCCGAGACTCGCATGGCACACGAATCTTCTTGCGCGCCACAAGCGCAACGCTGTGGCATAGATCCCGTTTAGTCATGCCTCCGATTCGATACGTGGAGGGGGCGTTCCCCCCTGACGACCGACTGGACTGGTCGAAGCTCATCCCGCTGATCGGGCCCGCCTCTTCTGCTCTGGCCCGTTACGATGAGTTACTCGCGACGATACCCGGTCCGGACATCCTGCTGACGCCGCTGACAACGCAGGAGGCGGTCCTCTCCTCACGCATCGAAGGCACCCGCGCCACCATGGGCGAGGTGCTCGGATTCGTGGCCGGGGAACGAACGGCCTCCACCGAACGCCAAGATGACATTCAGGAAGTACTGAACTATCGCGCAGCGATGCACGGAGCCATCGCGCTCCTTGAAGACCTTCCGCTGTGCCAGCGCGTCATCCTGACGGCGCACCGCGTGCTGCTCGAGGGCGTTCGAGGCACGGGCAAGTCCGCCGGGGCGTATCGGCGGATTCCCAACTGGATCGGGCCGCCGGGATCGCCCCTCGAGGCTGCCACCTATGTGCCGATAGGCGCCGACAAGCTTCTCGCCGCCATGGACATGTGGGAGCGCTACCTGCACGGCGAGACGTCCGACCGGCTCGTCCAGCTCGCCATACTGCATGCCGAGTTCGAGGCGATACATCCGTTCCTGGATGGAAACGGCCGGCTGGGCCGCATGCTCGTGCCCCTGTTCCTTTGGCAACACGGGCTGATCCGACAACCGGTCTTCTACATCAGCGCATACCTCGAGGAGAGGAGGGACAGGTACTTCGACGGCCTGCTCCGCGTTTCGCGCGACGATGACTGGACCGGGTGGTGCCAACTCTTTCTTGAGGCAGTGAGAATCCAGGCCGAGGACAACCGGACCAAGGCCAAGGCGATTCTGGCTCTCTACGAAGAGACCACGGGCTGGTTCACCTCCGTTACCCGTTCGCGGGGAGCGATCGACGCTCTCCGGTGGTTGTTCGAGAACCCCATCCTCTCCAGTTCCGCCTTCGCTCACGCCGCAGGGGTTCCCCGGCGAACAGCCCTGCGCTGGATCGGAGCGTTCGAGGACAGGGGCGTCCTTAAAGAGATCACGACTGGCAGCGGCCGCCGCGCGCGCATACTGGTCTTTCCGAAGCTGTTGAATATCGCCGAGGGCCGAGAGGTGTTCTGATGTTGAGTCGAATCGCGAACCGCAACGCTCTTCTTGTCCGGCTCTCGCCGTTTGTGTGCTATATTTACAGAGTTATGGCGCACAAGACGGTTCGTGTGTCACGTATGGCACAAGAGACCCGGCAAATGCCACAAATCGCGAGATGTGGCGCGAAATGGCCGCCCGTCTCGCGGGTGTGTGCTCTTCTTCTGTTCCTCCTTTGGAGTCCCTGGCTCTCGGCGCCGTTGGCGGGACAGGACACGGAGCGGTATCCGGGGCCGTTTCCCGGCGGGTATCCGGCGATGAGCGGGATCGGCGGGTCGGGGAAGATGTACATGGAGAGCTACTTCCCGCCCCCGGTCACGGCGTCGCCCACCTATCCCGCGTTCTCACCGGATGGCGCGTCGATCGCCTTCGCCTACCAGGGGCGGATCTGGGCGGTTCCGGCCGAAGGGGGCGTGGCGCGGCAGCTCACCTCCGGTGCCGGTTATCACTCGCAGCCGAGCTGGTCGTCGGACGGCCGTCACATCGCCTACGCCGCGGACATCGGCCTCAACCTCGACATCTTCCTGCTCGACCTCGAGAGCGGGGAATCCCGCCGGCTGACGGAAGATCCCGCCATCGACATGCGGCCGCGGTTCTCGCGCGACGGTTCCCGGATCCTGTTCACGACCGGACGGGACGGGACGTTCGACCTCTGGGCGTACGACCTCGGGACGGAGGCGCTGGAGCCCGTCATCGCCCACCCGGGGGCGAACGACATGGCTGGCGACTGGATCGGCGACACGGGCGACATCGTCTTCGTCTCCAAGCGCGGCGAGGCGGCGCTCGGCTCGGGCTCCCTGTGGCGGTGGAGCGCGGACACCGGCGAGGCGGAACTCCTCATCCGCATCGAGACGAACTACCAGGCGTCACCCGTCGTCGCCCCGCACGGCGGCTCCGTGGCGTACGTGACGGACGCCTCCGGGAACAACGACATCTACCAGGTCCCAACCTACCGCGCGTCCGCGGCGCAGGACCGTTCCAGCCCGGGAATCCAGCAGGTCCGGCTCACCCACACCCGCACCGACGAGTACTTCCCCTCCTGGTCGCCCGACGGGGAGCGGCTCGTCTATGCGCGGAACGGCGGTCTCCACGGCGAGGAACGGACGATCGACGGTGGGATGGGATTCGGGCTCTACACGACGGGGCGCGGCGGCGGGGAACCGGTTCCGGTGCGAATCGAGGATTACGCGTGGTCCGAGCCCACGGGCCGGGTGCAGGTCCGCGTCAGCGACCCGAGCGGGCGACGGGTCCCCTCCCGCATCTACCTGGAGGCGTCGGACGGGCGGAGCAACCGAGGTCCGAATCACGGCAAGAGATCAGGTAAGT
>VXMR01000005.1 GCA_009841005.1 Gemmatimonadales bacterium | reverse complement strand
GCGAGCTGGTCCGTGCCGGCCGTGGGCCCGGGCGCGATGACGCCGCCCACGAAGACGCCATCGGCCGTAATGCAGTCGAAGGTCGTCGCCGTCCCGAGGTCCACGACGATCGTGTCGCGGCGGTAGAGTTCCGCCGCGGCGAGCGTGTTCGCGATGCGGTCGGCGCCGACCTCGAGGGGATGGTCGACGTCGAGCCGGACGGGGATGGGAGAGCCGCCGTTGAGGAAGCGCAGCGGGGCATCGAGGACGCCGCCGACCGCGAGCCAGACGCGGTGCAGCGCGGGGACGACGGAAGCGACGACGATCCGCTGCGGAGCCGGCAGATCGCAGGCCCCGAGGAGTCCCCGGAGCTGGAGTCCGATCTCGTCCGCCGTTCGGCGGCGGTCCGTCGCGATCCGCCAGCTGTGCACGGGGGTGAGATCCTCGAACCACCCGAGGACGGATTCGGTATTCCCGATGTCTACCGTGAGGAGCATGAGATCAGCTTCCGCCGAGAGCGATGGAGCCCGCGACGACGCGCCGCAGGGCGCCCCCGCGTGGCCGCAGCAGGAGGGCGCCGTCCGGGGCGATGCCCGCCGCCAGGCCGATGGCGGGTGCGCGGTCCGAGAGCCGGTGCTCGACCCAGCGGTTCTTCAGCCAGTCGAGGCGATCGAGTTCATCGAGCGAGGCCGCATCGAGTGAGGTCGGGACGCGCGGAAGCCGGCGCTCGAGTCCCGCCACCACCGCATCCGCGACGTCGACGAGAGGCACCGGACCCACGCAGTCGGCGAGGGCCACCGCTCCCTCCACGTCGTCCGGCAGCCGGCCGGCATCGACGTTGATGCCGACGCCTACGATGAGGAACACGTCCTTGCCGCCGTCGCGGGTCGTCTCCGCCAGGATGCCGCCGAGCTTCCGCTCGCGCGCCATGAGGTCGTTGGGCCACTTCACGGCCGACGCGAGGCCGGGGAAGCGCCGGTTGAGTTCGCGCGCGAGATCGACGCCCGCCACGACCGTCAGGAGCGGCGGGATCGTGACCGCACGCGGGCGAAACACCATGCTCAGATAGAGGCCGGCTCCTGCCGGAGATGTCCAGCCGCGGCCCGCCCTTCCCCGCCCCGCCGTCTGCTCGTCGCAGAGCACGATCGTGCCGGACGACGCCCCGGCTTCCGCAAGTTCGCGGGCGAGGTCGTTCGTCGAAGAAACGCGGTCGAAGGCGAAGACCGACTCCCGGTTCCAGCGCCCGCGCAGCGCGGCGACGGACTCCCCGGCCCAGCCCTTTGCCTCGTCTGCGAGCATCGTCGCTCCGACGTCAGTCATTCAATGGTCATCCACGAAGCGCCGGCCAGATCGCGGCCGCGGCCAGGTATCCCCCGCCGACGAGCCAGCAGTACCAGGCGAACCGGTGGAATAAACGCCGCTCGAGCATCCGCAGGAAGATACGAATGGCAAGGACCCCTGACAGGGCCGAAGCCGCGAAGGCGAGCCCGAGGGGCAGCATCCCGACCGCAAGTCCGGCCTCCCCGAGATTCGGCGCCTGCAGCACGGCCGCCCCTCCGATCGCCGGGATGGAGAGGAGAAAGGAGAACTCGGCCGCGTGGCGAGGTTCGACCCCGGCGGCGGTCGCCGCGGCCACGGTGCTCCCGGAACGCGAGATGCCGGGCAGGATCGCAACCGCCTGTGCGAGGCCGATCGCCAGCGACCCGCCGGTCGTCGGCCGCGCACGCGTGCTCCGGCGGGACAGGCGCCGGATCGACCAGACGAAGGCGCCGGTGACCAGCAGCATCGCCGCCGCGAGCACGGGCCGCTCGAATGTGGGCTCCAGCGTGCTCCGCAGGCCGAGCCCGACGGCAGCGGCGGGGAGCGTGGCTGCGGCGAGGAGTCCGACATCCCCGATACTCCGGCGGTCCCCCGAGCACACCCCCCGAACCAGTTCCGCGAGGCGTCCGCGATAGACCCAGCACACGGCGCAAAGCGTTGCGACATGCACGGTGACCTCGAACACGACGCCGGGGAGTTCGATCCCGAAGAGCGCCTGCCCGAGAACGAGATGCCCGGAACTCGACACGGGCAGGAACTCGGTGAGGCCCTGTACGACGCCGAGGACAAGGGCTTCGAACGGGTTCACGCCGTTCGGACCCCGGACTCGTCCCCCTCCGCGAGGACTCTCTCGTAAAGTGACTCGTAGAGCGGGAGGATACGGTCGATCGTGAAGCGTTCGAGAGCGCGCTCACGCGATGCGCGGGAGAACGCGCCCCAGCGCGCCTCGTCGCTCAGCAGCGAGATCGCCGACGCCGACATGGCTGCGACCGACCCCACGGGGTGCAGGTAGCCCGTCGCGCCGTGCGCCACGACTTCGTCGATGCCCGTTCCGGAGGACCCCACGACGGGGACCCCGGAGGCCTGCGCTTCCAGCGCCACCAGACCGAAGGACTCCTGCTCGCTCGGGAGCAGGAAGAGATCAGCGCTGGCGAGGAGTTCGGCGACGGAGTCGATCTTGCCGAGAAAGACGACGCGCTCGGCCATGTCCAGCTCCGCGGCGATCTCCGCGGCGCGCTGCCGTTCCGGACCGTCTCCCACGAGGATGAGGCGAGCCGGCAAGGCGTCGTGGATCCGTGCGAACATCTCCATGAGATCCGGGATCCGCTTGACCGCCCGAAAGTTCGAGATGTGCATCACGACCTTCTCTCCGGCCCGCGCGAGCTGGTGGCGGCCCCGGTAGCGCTCTCGGTCGTAGATCTTCGGATCGACGAAGTTCGGGATGACCTCGATCGCGCAGCGGCTGCAGTCGAAGTCGCGGTGCGTCCGCTCGCGGAGCCAGTCGGAGACGGCGGTGAGCCGGTCGGACTTCTCGATCGAGAAGCGGGTGATCGACCAGTACGACGGGTCCTGGCCCACGAGCGTGATGTCCGTGCCGTGCAGTGTCGTGACGAGCTTCACGTCGCGGCCTCCGTCCCGGAGCATGTCGCGCGCGATCCATCCGGCCGTGGCGTGCGGGATCGCGTAATGCACATGGAGCAGGTCGAGTTCCTCGCGTCGCGCCACTTCGTGCATCGTGACGGCGAGCGCGAGCGAGTAGGGGGGATACTCGAACAGCGGGTAGCGGTTGACCTCGACTTCGTGGAAGTAGACGCCATCGATGAAGTGGGTGAGACGGAAGGGCTGCGCATAGGAGATGAAGTGTACCTCGTGCCCCCGGCGGGCGAGGCCGAGCCCCAGCTCGGTGGCGATCGCTCCGGAGCCCCCGTACGTCGGATAGCACGTGATCCCGATCTTCATCGTCCCGTCTTCATCCTGATTCACGTTCATCCTGCTTCACGTTCATACTGCTTCGCGCCAGTCGCTTGCGATGCGGCGCGCAAGTTGCCCCGGTGTCGTCGACTCGTCCAGCAGCTGCAGGACGACGGCGTTCTCGGGGAGCTGGTGCCGGAACCATGTCCGCTGCCGGCGCGCGTAGCGCCAGGTGGCCCTCGACACGCGCTCGATCGTCTCGTCGACGTCGGCCTCGCCCCGAACCAGCGCCGCGACGTCCGCGTAGCCCAGCGCGTCGAAGGCGCGCGATCCGTCGAGTCCGCAGGCCAGGAGACCTCGGACCTCCTCCAGCCACGCGCCACCCCGCACCAGGGCCTCGGCACGGTGCGCGATCCGTTCGCGCAGGAGCGGCGCGGGCCACTCCAGCACCCAGGTCGCGGTTCGCAGCGGTGGGCGTTCGGTCGGGGCGCGCGTCATCCAGCGCGTGAGCGGCTTCCCCGTCAGGAGCGCCAGTTCCACCGTGCGCGCCGCCCGCTGCCGGTCGAGGGGGCGGTGCCGCGCCGCCAACGCCGGATCGAGGCGGGTTGCGCAGCGTACGAGTTCCTCCCGTTCGAGCCCATCCAGCCAGCCGTGCAGCGCCACGCGGCGCCCCGGATCGAGCGGAGGCTCCTCGAACATCGGGTGCGTCAGCGCACGCAGGAACAGCCCCGTCCCGCCGGCGAGGATGGGGACCCGCCCCCGGGACCGGATCCCGGAGAGCCAGCGAGTGGCCAGGCGCGCGAAGCGGCCCGCGCCGTAGCGCTCGTGCGGGTCGAGAAAACCGACGCCGTGGTGCGGCGCAGCGGCGAGTTCGTCGGCGGAGGGCGCCGCGGTCCCGATCGCGAAGCCGCGGTAAGCCTGGCGGCTGTCCATGGAGATGATCTCGCCATCCAGCAGGCGCGCGAGCTCGATGGCGACGGACGTCTTGCCCGAGGCGGTAGGCCCCGCGATAGCCGGCACGGGTGAAGTCCCCACGGGCGCAGCGGCTACCCGCGGCCGAACCGCCGGTCGAGCTCCTCGACGCTCAGGCGCACGATCGTCGGGCGGCCGTGGACATCGTGTCCGGGCAGCGGGGTCGCGAACAGCCGGTCGAAGAGCTCCCTCGCCTCTTCCGGCGAGATGGGCTCGCCCGCCTTGATCGCTCCCTTGCACGCCATGCTCATCGCGACACGCTCGTGCTGGTTGCGCGCGGCGTTCACAAGCGGGGAGCCGTCCGCCAATTCCCGCACCATCTCGCGCAGGCAGCGCTCGGCGTCGAACCGGGCGTGGGGCTGCGGGGCCGCCGTCAGAATCCAGGTCCGTTCGCCGAACGGCTCCAACTCGAACCCCTGCCGGGCCAGCAGGCCGGCGAGATCCTCGAGCGCCTCGGCCTCCGGAGGCGAGAACTGCAGGGTGACCGGAAAGAGGAGCGCCTGGGAGGTGCCTCCTCCCGCTTCGAACCGCGCCATGATCTCCTCGTAGAGCACGCGTTCGTGTGCCGAGTGCTGGTCGACGATGAGGAGCCCCTCGCGGGTCGCGGCCAGGATGTAACGGTCGTGGAGCTGCCACAGCTCCGGACCGACGAACGGGGCCTCCGCCGCGGCCTTCTGCCCGCCCGCGCCGGTTTCGGCCCCCGGTTCGGCCGTCCCGGCCGCGTCGTCCCGCCCGGAGACGAAGAGGGCGAACTGAGGCATCTCCGCGGGCGGCTCGCCGCGGGATTTCGCGCCACGGCCGGGGGAGGGCGTTCGATGGCCCGGCGCCGGATCGGGCTCGGTGGCGGGGACCCCCACCGGCGCCGTCGAATCGAGCCGCGCCAGCGCGGCGCGCACCGCACCCCGGACGGCCGTCTCCACGTTCTCGCGGTCGCGGAAACGCACCTCCGCCTTCGCCGGATGGACGTTTACATCCACCGAGGCGGGCGGCGTCTCGATCTGCAGGAAGAGGCTCGGGCGAAGGCCTTCGACGACCGTCGTCCGGAACGCCTCATCCACGAGCCGCAGGAGAGCGGGATCGCGGAAGGGACGGCCGTTCACGAAGGTGTAGCGGCGCCCTCCCCTCGCACGCGCGGCGTCGGGCCGCTGGATGAAGCCCCGGACCCGCACGGGGCTGCCCTCCCCCTCCACGGGAATGAGCGTGGGGGCGAGGTCTCCCCAGAGCTGGCCGATCCGTCCGAGCCAGTCCCGCGCCGGGGCGAGATCCATGGAGGCGCGGCGATTCGACTCGAACCGAAAGCCGACGGCGGGGTTCGCAAGCGCGAGGAGCACGAGCGCTTCGCCCGCGGCCCGCGTCTCGGCGGCCGAAGTCCTGAGGAACTTCGCGCGCGCCGGAAGGTCATGGAACAGCGCCCGGACCGTCACCGTCGTGCCGCACCGGCGCGGCACGTCATCCACGCTGCGGATGCGCCCGAAGTCGACCCGCGCCCGCACCCCCTCTTCCGGGCTGAGGGCCGTGTGCAGTTCCAATCGGCTCACGGCCGCGATGGAGGGCAGCGCCTCGCCGCGGAAGCCGAACGAGCGGACGCTCCGCAGATCGTCCACGCTCCGGATCTTGCTCGTCGCGTGCCGATCCAGCGCGAGTACGGCGTCCTCGCGATTCATCCCGCTCCCGTCGTCCGAGACCCGGATCTCGGTCTTCCCTCCGTTGCGGATCGCGACCTCGACGCGTCTCGCACCCGCATCGACCGCGTTCTCGGCGAGTTCCTTCACGACGGAGGCGGGACGCTCCACGACCTCGCCCGCCGCGATCTGGTTCGCGACATGGTCGGGCAGGATCTGCACGCCACCCGTCCCCGGCCGGTTCATGCCGCGCCCCGCAGGCCGTAGAAGCGGCAGGCGTTCCCCGCCGTGAGCGCCGCAGCTTCCTCGAAGGACACGCCGCGCACCGCCGCCAGTCGCTCGCACGTGTGCGTGAGGTAGGCGGGTTCGTTTCGGCGGCCGCGGCGGGGGGCGGGCGCGAGGTAGGGGGCGTCCGTCTCGATGAGGAGCCGGTCGTCCGGCACCGCGCGCGCCCACTCGGCCAGCTCGGGGACGAACGTGATGAGGCCCGAGAAGGAGACGTACCAGTCCGCATCCAGGGCGGCCCGGAGGAGTGCTTCGCCTCCCGTAAAGCAGTGCAGCACTCCCGTGGCGCCGTCGCCGTATTCCCTCACCCGCTCCGCCGTCTCGGCCTCCGCCGAGCGGGAGTGTACGACGATCGGCAGACCGAGCCGGGCCGCCATCCGGAGGTGCGCCTCGAAGTTCCCCAGCTGCGCCGGCCGGGCCGCACTGTCGTAGTGGAAATCCAGGCCCGTCTCCCCGATCGCGACGATCTCGGGAGCTTCGGCGATGCGCTCGATCTCGCGCATGAGGGAAGCCGAGGTCCGGTCCGCCGCGTGGGGGTGGAGTCCGGCCGTCGCCCACAGACCGGGCGTCCGCGCGGCCAGCGCCAGGGCTTCCTCCGCGTCCTCGGGATCCGAGGCGATCGTGACCATGCGGCTCACGCCCCGCGCCCGCGCCCGGTCCACCACCTCGCCGAGGTCGGGGGCGAAGCGGGCCGCGGTCAGATGAAGGTGCGAGTCGAAAAGCGTCGTCCCGGCTCCGGCCACCCCTCGTCAGGCGCGGGCGGCGAGCGCGGCGCGCTTGCGCGCCCGCTCGTGAATCTCGACGAGAACGGGGGACGCCACGAAGATCGAGGAATACGTCCCGACGAGAACCCCGATGATGAGCACGCCGGCGAAGGGCCGAATCACGGCGCCCCCGATGACGACCAGCGAAAGCAGCGCGATCAGCGTCGTCCCGCTGGTGAGGACCGTTCGGGGCAGCGTCTCGTTCAGGCTGCGGTTCAGCGTCACGTCGTACGCTTCCTTCCGCTTCTTCCTGAGATTCTCCCGCACGCGGTCGAAGACGACGATCGTGTCGTTCAGCGAATACCCGATGATCGTGAGGATCGCGGCGACAGTGGCGAGGTTGATCTCGATGTCGAACAGCGAGATGAACCCAAAGGTGATGAGCATGTCGTGCACCGTCGCGATGACGGCGGCCACGCCGAACCGCCACTCGAAGCGGAAGGCGAGGTAGATCAGCGTCAGGAGGAATGACAGGAGCACGGCGATGACGGCGGTGCGCTGGAACTCGTCGCCGACCTTGGCGCTCAGCGTATCGCCGCGCGCGATCTCGAAGCTCGCGGCGGAGTACTGCGTCTCCAGGCTCGTCCTGATCTGGTCCCGGATCGCGTTCTGGTCTTCTTCCTCCCCGACAGGCACGCGCAGCAGAAAATCGAAGGTCTCCGCTCCGACCGTCCGCAGCTGCTGAATCTGGACCCCCGTCGTGCCTCCGGCCGTCAGCGCGTCGCGGATCTGACCCACGTCGGTCGTCTCCGAGAACTGGACCTCGAGCAGCACGCCGCCCGTAAACTCGACCCCCGTCCGCAGCCCGCCGCGGAAGACGATCGACAGGAGGCCGATCGTGATGATCGCGGCCGACGCGAAGTACGCCGGCCGGCGCATGGAAAGGAACTTGTAGTTCGCGTTCTGGAAGACCCTCATGATGACTTCGTTCCTATATGCTCACGGACTCCCGGGAGCCGCGTCGGTTCAGGTACATGATGAAGAGCGTCCGCGTCACGTAGATCGCGGAGAAGAACGACGCGAGGATCCCGATGCAAAGCGTCACCGCGAAACCTCGCACCGCGCCGGTCCCGAACTGGAAGAGGATGATCCCGGTGATGAGCGTCGTGAGGTTCGCGTCCACGATCGCCGACAGCGCGTTGCCGAACCCCGCGTCCACCGCGGTGCGCGGCGTCTTCCCGGCGGCGAGTTCCTCTCGCACCCGTTCGAAGATGAGGACGTTCGCGTCCACCGCCATCCCGATCGAGAGGATGAGACCCGCGATTCCCGGCAGGGTGAGCGTCGCGTCGAGGCCGGCCAGGCCGCCCAGCATGAAAATGACGTACGTGAGCAGCGCCCCGACGGCGAGTATTCCCGCCGCCCGGTAGTAGATCATCATGACGATGATCACGCCGACGATCCCGATGATGAAGGCGGTGCGGCCCTGCCGGATGGAGTCTTCGCCGAGCGAGGCGCTCACGTTGCGCTCCTCGACGACCTCGATCGGCATCGGCAGCGCGCCGGCCCGGAGGACGAGCGCGAGCTCCTGCGCCTCCTGGAAGGACGCTCCCGGCGTGAGCTCAATCTGGGCGCGCCGGCTCAGGACGCTGCGGATGACCGCGTAGCTCTGGACTCGGTCGTCGAGGACGATGGCCATGTTTTCGCCGATGTTGCGCGCCGTACCGCGCTCGAAGACCCGCGAACCGCGCCGGGTCGTCTCGAAGGGGACGATCGGCTGGTTGAACGTCGGGTCGCGGTTCGCGGGCCCCGCGTCCTGAAGCATGTCGCCCGTGATCAGGGGCTCCGCCTCCAATACATAGAGCGGCACGTAGGATCCGGCGCCCGCCCCGACCTGCTCCACTCCCCAGTGGAGCGTGACGCCCCGGGGGAGCGCGTCCCGGACGCCCTCGAGTTCGAGCCACGCCGCCGCCGTCGGCTGATCTTCCTGCGGGACGAGATACTCGCCGAGGATCCGTCCCTGTCCGAGGAGGGCCGAGAGCGGCCGAGCCGTGGCTTCGTCCGCCGCTTCCGCCGCGTCCGCGGTCTCCGCGTCGCCCTCCTCGGCCGCGATGGAGTCGGCGGCCGGATCCTCTGTTTCGGCTTCGTCGGCCGGATCCTCCGCCGCGGCGGAATCGGCGCCGCCGAGGATGTCGCTGAGGTCCACTTCCGGCTCGGTCTCGAGCGTCGTGACCTGCAGGTTCTCGATCCCCACCTCGTTCACGATCGCGCGGTCGATCCGCTCGAGCGCGTCCATGAATTCCTGACCGTCCGTGACGATCTTGAACTCCATGAACGCGGTCTCCGTGGCGATCCGCTTCGCCTGCTCCGGGTCGTCGACCCCGGCGAGCTCGATGATGATGCGGTTGCCCGAGCGCTGGATCGTCGGCTCGCGGACGCCGAACTCGTCGATCCGGTTCCGAATCGTCGTGAGCGTGCGTTCGACCGCGTCGTCGAGATCCTGCCCGCTCAAGGTGCCCTCGGGGTCGTAGATCTCGACTGCGAGGTGCATCCCGCCCTGGAGGTCCAATCCGAGCTTGAGCGGCCAGACCTGCTCGGACTCGCCCGTGACCTCGTCCACGATCGTCTCGGGCACCAGGGCGAAACCACAAATGGCTACCAGAACGGCGATCCAGATCAATCGCCATCGTACCGAACCGAACATCTAGATTGTCACCGTTCTTCGTGGGTTTCGTGATCGCGGCCCGCGGCGGGGCCCGAGCGACCCCGGCCGAACCGGGCACCGTCGCTGCGACATGGCAAAGGGACGCAAAGCTAGCCCAGCGGCCCGTGAGAGGAAACTACGCGGCATCTCGCGCCGGATGGTACGTTCCTCCGCCGCGGCGCGCCATCTCGGGCTGCGCGCCGCCCCGGCCCGGACACGGCGGGGCCAAAATCCGGGGCCCGGAGCCGGCGAGGAGCCATGGCACACAACCGTTCGGAGGGCAGATCGGGGACGCGCTCGCGCGGCCAGCGCATCGGACTGTGGCTCGGACCGCTCCTCTTCCTCCTGATGCTCCTGCTCGACCTCGAGCCGGGACGGCCGGAGGTCACCCGCATGGCCGCGGTGGCGGTCCTCATGGCCACCTGGTGGATCACCGACGCGATTCCCCTCTTCGCAACCGCCCTGCTCCCGCTTCTCCTGTTCCCGATTCTCGGGATCGAGCGGACCGCGGAGACGGCACCCCACTACTTCAACAGCACGATCGTTCTCTTCCTCGGCGGTTTCATGATCGCGCTCACGATGGAGAAGTGGGACGTACACCGGCGGATCGCCCTCTGGGTCATCCGGGCGGTGGGCGGCGGTCCCGCCCGCATCGTGCTCGGCTTCATGCTCGCGGCGGCCTTCCTCTCCATGTGGATCTCGAACACGGCCACCGCGATCATGATGGTCCCGGTCGGCCTCGCCGTCATCCTGCGCATGGAAGAGCAGTTCGGGCAGGGTCGCACGCGCGCCTTCTCCGTGTCGATCATGCTGGGGATCGCCTACGCCTGCTCGGCCGGCGGGATCGCGACGCTGGTCGGCACGCCGCCGAACCTCTCCCTCCAGCGAATCTTCGCGATCACCTTCCCGGACGCCCCGCACATCGCCTTCGGGGTGTGGTTCGTCATGGCGCTGCCGATCGCGGCGCTCATGCTGGTCTTCGCGTGGCTGCTCATCACCCGGGTCTTCTTCCGCGTGCCGGAGGAGGTGACCGTCGACCGCGACATCGTGGAGTCCGAGATGCGGAAGCTCGGCTCCGTCGCCTTCGAGGAGCGGGCGATCCTCGTGATCTTCGCCGCAACGGCCCTGCTGTGGGTATTCCGCGCGCCGATCGAGATCGGCCGGTTCACGATCCCGGGCTGGTCCTCGCTCCTGCGCTACGGTCACCTCATCGACGACGGGACCGTCGCGATCACGATGGCCTGCATCCTCTTTCTCGTCCCGACGAGGTCACCGGGCGCAAGGTCCGCCACGGTCATGGGACCGGGCGTGGTGCGACGGCTTCCGTGGAACATCGTGCTGCTGTTCGGGGGAGGCTTCGCCCTCGCGCACGGCTTCCAGGCCACGGGGCTGGCGCGGTTCGTGGGAGAGGGGTTCAGCGGGCTGTCGACGGTGCCGCCGCTCGTGCTGATCCTCGTCATCTGCCTCGCGATGACGTTCCTCACCGAACTCACCTCGAACACGGCGACCACGGAGATGGTGCTCCCGATCTTCGCGGCGGTCGCCGTCGCGACCGGCGTTCACCCGCTCCTGCTGATGGTCCCGGCGACGCTCTCCGCCTCTTGCGCCTTCATGATGCCGGTGGCGACGCCGCCCAACGCCGTGGTGTTTGGCAGCAACCGGGTGAGGATCGCGGAGATGGCGCGGGCGGGACTCTTCCTCAACCTCATCGGCGCCGTCGTGATCACGCTGATCTTCCGCGCCGTCGGGCCGCTGCTGTTCGGGATCGAACCGGGCGTCCTCCCCGACTGGGCGGTGACCCCCTAACCGTCCTGCGGAGCCTCCTCCGCGGAGGGGGCCGGACGGTGGGGATGTCGGTCGGGTCGCCCACCGAGACGACCCGACCGGCAGGAAAGGCGGCTAGTGGGCGCCCATCAGGAACCAGTGCAGCATCAGACTCCCGTCGTCGCCGCGCGAATAGAGCGCGGCGTAGTGCCCCGCGCTCCCGTCCTCGGTGCCGTAGGTGCCGATGCCCACCGCGTGCCCCTCGTCGAGGTCGTGCGCGGACCAGGTCGTCATGCCGCTGAACATGACGCCCGCGTCGAACAGCGCCTGCAGCCCCTCCTCGACGGCCGCGCGGCCCTCGCGCGCCCCTTCGCCGGGCAGCATGGCGACCGCGTCCTCGGTGAACGTGTTCGCGACCATGGAGGCGTGACCCATGTTGTAGTGCGTGACGAAGTAGTCGCTGCTCGCCTGGACGAGGTCACCGCCCATCCCCTCCGGCATGTCCATCATCGCGCCGGCCGACAGGGTCTGATCGGGCGTGTCGAGATTGGCCACCATGCCCTTCAGCGCCCACTCCCCCTCCATGTCCTCGGCCACGGCCATGTAGTAGCCGGAGTTGCGTGCGTCCCCGCCGGTCAGCACGTAGTGCCCGCGCGCGACGATCTGGCCACCGAACGCCATCGCTGCGCCGGGGTGGATCGCGACCTCCGAACTCCCCGCGTCCATCCGCGACTGGAGGCCCTCGCCGATCGCTTCCCTTCCGTAGAGCATGGCCCCGGAACTGCCCCAGAGGACTCCGTCCTCGACGAACTTGCTCGCGACCATGCTGCCGTGACCCATGTTGTAGTGGGTCTGCCAGTAGTCCGTGATCGTCGCCATCGCCGCATCGGCGTCGGGCATGGCGGCGGCGTCATCCATCGCCTCCGTCATCTCCTCCGTCGCGGCCTCTTCCATCTCCGCCCCGCCGCAGGCGATGCTCAGAGCCAGGGCAAAGGGAGCCAGGGTGCGGATGCGCATTCGAGTACCTCCTTCAAATGGGACGTCGCGCCCTCCGCACGCGTGCCTTTCACTGCGGGGATCGTCGACGAGACAAGGCATAACCGCTGGAACGCTAAGCGTTACAAGGCGGATCCGTCAATGCGGTTGGACCGTCGGCGTTGGCCCGCCATTCCACCCCCGCTTACGTTGGGCGCCCGGGTCGACGGCCGTCGCGACCCGCCCACGCCATCTCCGAATCGGAAAGCCAACAGCATGCTCCAGATCGCGCGCAGCACACGCCCTCTCGCCCTCATCCTGACGCTCTCGCTCCTCGTCGTGGTCACGGGCTGCATCCGGCCCTTCGCCCGGCCGGCGCCCGGCCCGTCCGCCTCGAGCGGAGGTGGACCCGGCGCCCGCGGGGGTGGGGGGGACGACGACGACGGGCCGGAGCCCTATTCCGAAGTCGTCACGGAGGAAGCGGTCACGGACTCCGGGATGGTCCACGTCCATCGGGTGGACGACAAATGGCTGTTCGAGATTCCGGAGGAGATTCTGGGGCGCGAGATCCTGCTCGTGAGCCGGGTGGCGTCAGTTCCCGAGGGGATGGGCTACGGCGGCCAGAAGGCGAACACACAGGTCATTCGCTGGGAGAAGAACGGGCCCGACGAGGAGCAGATCTTCCTCCGCGTCGTGAGACACACGAATGTGGCGGACGAGGCCCTTCCAGTGGCGCGGGCCGTGCGGGGCGCGAACTTCGAGCCGATTCTGCGGGCCTTCGACATCGAGGCGCTGAACGACGACTCGACGAGCGTCGTCATCGACGCGACGCCGCTCTTCGAATCCGACATCCCCATGTTCGGGCTGAGCCAGTCCCGCCGCGAAGCGTACCGGGTGCGCTCGCTGGATTCGAACCGCACCTACGTCGACTGGATCAAGAGCTTCCCCCGCAACGTCGAGGTGCGGCACGTCCTCACCTACAACGCGCAGACGCCTCCGTCGAACGCGAGCACGAACTCGATCTCGATGGAGATGAACCAGTCGATGGTCCTGCTCCCGGACGAACCGATGCAGCCGCGGCTGCACGACGAGCGCGTCGGGTACTTCAACGTGAACCAGGTGGACTACGGCCTCAGCGATCAGAAGGTCGTCACGCGCACCTACATCACGCGCTGGCGGCTGGAGCCGAGCGACACCGCGGCTTTCCGGCGCGGCGAACTCGTCGACCCGGTCAAACCCATCATCTACTACCTCGACCCGGCGACGCCGGAGAAGTGGCGGCCCTACCTGATTCAGGGCATCGAGGACTGGCAGGAGGCGTTCGAGTCGGCGGGGTTCAGCAACGCGATCCAGGGGCGCATGCCCCCCTCCTTCGAGGAAGACCCGGAGTTCAGCCCGGAGGACGTGCGCTACTCCGTGATCCGCTGGCTCCCGTCACAGGTTCAGAACGCCTCCGGGCCGCACGTCCACGACCCGCGCACGGGCGAGATCCTCGAGAGCGACATCCAGTGGTATCACAACGTCGCCAACCTGCTACGGAACTGGTATCTGATTCAGACCGGGGCCGTGAATCCGGCGGCACGCCGCGCCCTCTTCGAAGACGAGGTCATGGGCGAACTGATTCGCTTCGTCGCCGCGCACGAGGTCGGCCACACGATCGGGCTCCCGCACAATATGAAGTCGAGTTCCGGCTTTTCGGTGGACTCGCTGCGGGCGCCGGGATTCGTGTGCCGCAACGGGGTTGCCCCGTCGATCATGGACTATGCGCGCTTCAACTACGTCGCGCAGCCCGAGGATGAGGGCGCGTGCACGGATCCGCGGGTCGGTCCGTACGACCTCTTTTCGGTCAACTGGGGCTACCGGCCGATCCTGGACGAGGACACGGACGGGGAGCGCGCCACGCTCGACGCCTGGATTCGCGAGGTGGAGGACGATCCGGTCTACCATTTCGGCGACGGTACCCCGATCGATCCGACGTCCCAGACGGAGGCGATCGGCTCCGACGCGATGGAGGCGAGCGACCTCGGCATCGAAAACCTGAAGCGGATCCTGCCCAACCTGATCGAGTGGAGCAGCGACGGCCGCGAGGGCGAGAACTACGAGGAGCTGGCGGAACTCTACAACAACCTCATCGGCCAGTGGAGCCGCTACATGGGCCACGTCGCGACCGTGGTCGGCGGGGTCACGCGCACGCGGAAGCGCATCGGGCAGGAGGGCCCGGTGTACGAGTTCGTGGACGAAGCCACGCAGCGGCGGGCCATGGACTTCTTCGCGCGACAGGCCTTCGACCCGCCCACGTGGATGGTCGATGAGGACATCCTTTCGAAGATCGAGAACCCGTCCACCGTGGACCGCTTGCGGGGCATCCAGGTTCGGGTCGTCAACCTGATCCTCGACCCCGGCCGCATGCAGCGGCTGATCGAGGCGGAGGCGCGTAACGGGGACGATCACTACAGCCTGGGCGAGATGTTCGAAGACCTGCGCGCCTCGATCTGGGGAGAGCTGGACACCGGCGCCCCGATCGGGGTCTACCGGCGGAACCTCCAACGCGGGCACCTGGAGCGGCTTGAGTACCTGATGACGCAGGAACTCTCGCTCCCCTTCTTCTTCTTCGGCGGGCTCTCCGACTTCTTTACGTCGGTGGACGTGTCCCAGTCGGACATCCGGGCCTTCGTACGGGGTGAACTCCACGGGCTCCAGGACGCGATCGAACGCACCCTCCGGCGCCGGCTCGACCGCACGACGGACCTGCACCTGCGCGACGCCCTGGCCAGGATCGACGACATCCTCGACCCCGACTGATCCGGCGGGCGTTATTGGCGGACGGGGTCCTGAAGACGGGCCCCAAAATGAAGAGGGCCGGGTACGCTCCCGGCCCTCTTCGCTTGAGTGGCACCCGCGCGCCGGAAGACGCTGCGCCGAGACTACTTCGTGGCGCCTACCGCGATGCGGTGCGGCTTCGCCTCCGGTGACTTCGGCAACTCCACCGTGAGAACGCCGGCGTCGAGGTGGGCCTCGACATCCTCGCCCCGGATGGAGGCCGGGAGCGAGAAGCTGCGCGTGAACCGCTCGTTTCGCCGCTCGCGCACGTGGTACGTGCGGCCCTTCTCCTCTTCCTCCTCCGAACGCGCCCCCGAGATCGTGAGTACGCCGCGATCCACGGTCACGTCGATCTCGGCCTCCCTGAATCCCGGCAGCTCCAGCTCGAGGCCGTAGCCCTCCTCGGTCTCGTACAAATCCGCGGCAGCCACGGAACGGCTCGAGCGATCGAGATCCAGCAGTCCGTTGAACAGCCGGTCGAAGTCGAAGTCCCCCCGGCGACGGCTCGGCGCGCGGTGAATGATGGTCGGTAGCATGGCGATACTCCTCCGTGTCTATGAAACAGTCTTCGTGATCCGCCGCGGCGGCCTGGCTGGCAGCCCGTGCCGGACCGCGGCACTGGAGGACTGCTGCAACCGCCGTGCCCGAACCCGGATTTCCGTCCCCCGGCGGTCGCTGCCATCGGTGCAGACGAGGATCGCGGAGACTGACCGTCCCGGCGGAGTTTGCTCGGAGCCCCCACCGGAGTTACGCCAAATTGGCAGCCGGCCGGTGGGCCCTTACTGTCGGAGGGGGGCCGTCAGGGCTTCATCCCGAGGAGCGAGGGGAGGGCGCGGCCGAACCATTGTCCGATCGAGGTCACGGGTACGGAAACGCCCACCGCGGCGGACGCCTGCGGGGCATCCGTGCCCGGCTCTCCGCCGGCGTCGCCTCCGCCAACCCCCGCCGCGGCGGCCGCGAGGGCCGCGGTGCCCGCCACGATGCCGGCGCCGAGCAGAATGCTCTTCGTCGTCGAGAACTCGCGCACCTCGATACTCACGAAACCGTCCCGGGCCACGCTCAGGGTGTCGTACTGCACGACATCGCGGAACAAGCCGACCGTGTGCCGCGTGCTCGCTTCGAACCGGATCGAATCTCCCACGCTGATGATCTTCCCCTCGATCGCGACCGTCCCGGGAGGCGCGTTGGGATTGACGACTGCGGACTGGAGCGGCACGCGCATTCGCGCCACGGCGCCCACAGGCGGCTCTTCGGCGAGCCGGTAGGAATAGCAGCCCGGAACCGTCAACAGGACACAGAGAAGGGCGACGAGCCGCAGCCGCCGCGCGCGACCAGCCGGCGGAGGGTCAGAATGCGACATCGAGGTCTCGCGTCAGAAGCTGGTTGAAGGAGTAGACGAAGTGCCAGGGTTCGTCGGGAAAAATCCCGCCGGATTCATCCACGAGACCCCGGTCGTCCACGTTCACGATGACGTGAACCGAGAGCGTATCCCCGTCCAGCGACTCCGCCTGGACGAACCACCGCCGGTCGATGGAGATATCCATCGCTCGCTGGAAGGGGATCTCGTGAACGACCGTATCGGCCCGGACCACCTGCACCCGCGTCACGCCGAACTCGTTGCGGCCGGCCACGAACTGCGTGGAGTAGATCGCCCGGACCCGCGTGCCCGCCTCGCCCCGCATCGCGAAATGGATGTTCTCGGGCGTCGGGTCATCGAGAATCGCCGAGCAGCCGCCGATGACGACGGCCGCCAGCAGGAACGGCAGTCCCAGGAGGGGAGAGGCGGCCGGGGATGGCCGCCTCCCCCGCGATCTCAACCTCCGCAACCCAGGCCGTTCAGGTGGCAGTTCGCCCGCAGCTCGATGATCGAGATCGGGAGCATCGTACCCGGCTGCGACAGCGCGGCCGAGGCACCCTGCCACTTGGGATCCGTGATTCCCCACCGGTACATGTCCGCCAGGCGCAGGCCCTGCAGCATCACGTTCCCGCGGCGCGAGTGCTGGAGCATCTCCATCTCGGAGATCTGGCCGGAGTACGGCGTGAGGCCGTCCAGCCCGCGAATGTGATTGATGTGCATCGCGAAGCCATTGGAATCCCCGCCAGCCAGCGCGTTCTCGGCCAGAATAAGGTGCATCATCCGGGCGGACGTCAGCGTCAGGGGCGGATATTCCCCGCCCTTGTCGAGATAGCTGCCGCCCTTCCACTGGTTCAGCCACTTGATGACCGCAGGGTCGTCAACGCCATCGATGGGATCCTTGAGCGCGATCCCGTTGATGTCGTTCTGGTCATCCACCGTGGCGATCGTGAGGTCGATCTGGTTCTCCTTGCGGTCGTTGACCCAAGCCGCCATCGAGTTGGAGCGGCTGGCGGCCGAGAACGTAAGGTTGTGCGTCCAATCGGCCGGGACGCTCGCGAGCACCGCGGCGGCGTCCGCACCCGCATCGGCCGAGGACACCAGCCCGCTTCCGGATGGCGACGGGTTGATCGCATCCCATATCGCGCGGGACTGCCTTGCGCGGGCGCGAAGGGCCCTGGCCCGCGTCGCCATGTCCATGTCTCCCACCTCGCTGAAGCCGGACATGGCCGAGGAGAACCTGTCGATCGCACCGTCCAGCACCGAGGACATGTTGCCTGGTCCGATCGGAGGTCCGCTCTCCGTCTTGTCGGAGAACGCGAAGTCCTCCTGGATCTCTCCGATCACCATGTAGATGATGCCGGAGTACATGTACGCACGAGCCAGGTCGGTCTTGATCGAGTTGGACGGGTTGTTGCCGTGATGCTCCTGGAGGATTTCGATGGCTTCATCGCTCATCCACCGAGCCTGTCCCATGGCCGGGAACGGGCCATCGATGAACTCGTTCAGCGGATCATCCACGAATCCGAGGTCGAGCGAGAGCCAGGCATCCCTGGAGCCGATCCAGCGCATCTCGTCAGACGCGACCAGGTACGGCTGCCAGGATTGTGAAACGGAAGACGCCACGAGCGTGAGCGTTCCGTTCACGACGGCCGACGCGGCCGCCTCCTGGCGGACATCCTCTTCGACGAGGTCGTTGGGGTTGTTGACGTCCAGCAGGTCGCCGCATCCGAGCGCGAAAACGGCCAGAAGAGGCGTGGCCAAACAGGCCTTGAGATATCGATTCTTCATGGTTTCCCTCGCTTGGATGATCTAGAGAGTGAGCCGGACGGACATCGTGAAGCGCCGCGGGACCGGAATGCCCCACCCTTCCGTCGAATTCAGGAAGTTGCAGTTGAGGCCGCCGTTGCAGCGCCCGAGGACGTTGCCCTCCGGGTCCATGCCCGGGTAATCGCCGAGCATGAAAAGCATCAGGTTGCGCACGCCCATGTTCACGGTCGCGGCGGAGAAGCCCCAGCGCTCGATGACCCCCGCCGGTACCCGGTAGCTGAGCGACAGCTCGCGCCAGTGGATCGAGTCGGCGTCGTAGACCCCGTTCATGCCGCTCATCGGCGAGAGACCCTCGACCTCGTGGGCCCAGGCGACCGCCGCATCAAGCCGCTCGTCCGCCGAGGAGCCCGGGTTCAGCATCGTGGCGTAGAGTTCGGACGAGCGCGGCGTGTTGCGCCCGATGAAGTTGTTGGCGCGCCGGAACATGCCCGAGAGGTCCTGCACCTGGTGGCCGAACTTGTACTCCATGAGCGTCGTCAGCTGGAAGTTGCCCAGGAACGCCAGGTCGAAGCCGAAGGAACCCGCGTAGTCCGGGGTCGGGTTGCCGAGGTGCGTTTCGAGCAGTCCGACTCCGCAGTTGTGCGACGCCAGCCCGCCGTTGGGCACCCCGAAGTCCTCGTTGCCGACCGCGAGCGGCTTGAAGCTGTTGGGGTTGCGCGGCTGACTGAAGTACGCGAGCGCCTGATCGCGCGTCGGCACGACGCACTGGCCGTCGACCGGATCGAGGATGTTCAGAGGAATCGCCACATCGGCAATCCTCGCGCCGAAGAAGGCGCCCGGCGTGAAGCCCTCGACCAGGTAGTTGCGGTAGCGCGGGTAGCTGCCGCCGGTTTTGAGCGGAGGCGCTCCCCCCATGTCCGAGATCTCCTCGGAGATGAAGGCCGTGTTCGCGAAGACGTTGAGCGAGATGTCCCGCGCCTGGATCAGGTTGCCGCGGATCCCGAACTCGATTCCGGAGGCGAGCACTTCGCCGATGTTGTCGAGCTGGGTCTGCGTGAATCCGCCCGTGACCGGGAACTGGCGCGCCACCATGGCGTCGGTGACCGTGCGGTCCCACCAGGTCGCCTCGACCGACCACCGGTCGTTGAAGAGACCCATGTCGATCCCGAACTCCAGCTCCGTGGACACCTCGGGCTTCAACTGTTCGTTGCCGAGATTCGACGGCTGGACGCCGGGCCCCACCTCGGTGCCCAGCGACGAGAAGGTCGTGAACTTGTCGAAGGCGCCCGGCTGCAGCCCGGACGTTCCGTAGGCCCCCTTGATCCGCATCGACGAGAAGACCTCGCTGTCCCACTGCTCGCTCGGGACGATGGCGAAGTTGGCCTTCGGGTAGAAAGCCGTGTTGAAGGCCTCACCGAATGCCGAGTTGGCATCCCAGCGAGCCCCCACCGTGAGGAAGAGCCAGTTGTCGTATCCGATCTGGTCCTGTACGTAGCCGCCGAGCTGCGTCACCCGCAGCCAGTTCTCGAACGAGGACTCGGAACCCAGCGCCGAAAGGGTCTCGAGGCCGGGGCCGGGGAAGTCGCGTCCGTCTCCCCCCGCCGACTGCACCGTGCGCAGGAATCCCTGGCCGCCGAAGAGCAGCGTGTTCTCGATCCGGTCGGTGCTAAAGACGTAGGAGCCCTTAATGTCGGCCGTGAGTTCGCGGCTGCGATTCTCGTTGACGTCCCGGCTCCCCTCGGGGGTCGAGCCCGAGAAGCCGTCCACGTTCCACCGATAGGGCCGGAAACTCACCGCGTCGTCGGACGTGAAGTCGATCCCGAAGGTCCCGTTGAGGTTGAAAGCTTCGGTGGGCGAGAAGTCGATGTTTGTGGAGCCCGCGAAGTGCTGCGAGTTCACGAAGTTCAACTGGTACGCGTTCTCGCGCAGCGTGGCGAACGCCGGCTGGCCGTATTGGTTGATCTGCCCTAGTTCCGGGTCGTTGTTGGCGAGCCGCAGCTGAGACATGAGCGCCGATGAGAACACGCCGTAGATGTTGTTCGAGTTGTCGGGCGTGTGGTGCTCCATGTCCGAATACAGCGTCGTCACGCCGATGCGCAGGTCGCTGCTTGGGATCAGCGTGAAGTTGGTGTGGATCGAAGCGCGGCGGTTCGTGTCGTTCTCGGGGTCCAGCCCCTCCACGACCTCGAAGTTCCGCGACGCGTCGTAAGGGCCGTCCTCGGTCGCGAGGCGCGCGGAGGCGAAGTACTGGAACACGCTCGTTCCGCCCTGGAGGGATCCGGAGTACGTCTGGCCGAATCCGGTGGTGAGCAGATCGGGAATCAGGTCGCGCTCGACCGGGGTCCAGGGCTCCACGGACTCTCCCCAGCGGTTCGACATCAGGTTGACGGCATCCGCCAGCCGCTGGGCGTCGCCGTCTCCCGTGCATCCGGGACTCGCGCAGGCCCGGCCGGCGAAGTCCGCGAGCGGCAGGATGCGGTTCGTCGGCACGGAGATCCCGGTCAGGTCGGCCCGCAGCGTAAAGCGCGGACGTCCGATGGTGCCGCGCTTCGTGAAGATCTGGATCACGCCGTTCGAGGCCTCCGTCCCGTACAGCGTCGCCGCCGCGGCGCCCTTCAGGATCTCGACGCGCTCGATGGACTCGGGCGGGATGTCGTCGAGGCGGGAGGGGTTCCCCTGCCCGTTGAAGTTCTGCACCGCGGAGCGGTCCACGCGGATCCCGTCAACGTAGACGATCGGTTCGTTCAGCTGCGACAGCGACGCCGACCCGCGGATGCGGATGCGGGCGCCTTCGCCCGTGTAGCCCGACGAGGGCAGCGCCACCACGCCGGGCTCGCGGCCCGCGATGAACTGGCTGAAGTCGGAGATCGGCGCATTCTCGAGCTCCGCCGCGTCCAGCGTCGCGATCGTGTGGCCGAGCCGGCGCTTCTCCGTCGCAACGCCGGTGCCCGTCACGACGATCTCGTCCATCTGGACCGCGGTGACGATGAGGGCGAAGTTGACCGTCTGGGTCTCGCCGGCGGCGACGGTCACGGTCTCGGAGGCCTGACGGTAGCCGACCAGGCGGACCGTAAGCGTCTGCTCCCCGGCGGGGACGTTGAGCAGGACGAAGTCTCCGCTGGCGTTCGTGAAGGTCCCGATTCCGGTGCCATAGATGAACACCTGCACGGACGACAGCGGTCGGAGGGAGCCCTCTTCCGTCACCTGGCCCGCGATGCTGCCCGCACCCTGGCCGCTGAGGCCCGGTGCGAGGCAGGCGAGCGCGAAGACGGCGGCTCCTCTTGCTCCGATAGTGCGACAAGCGATGCCTTTCATGCGGCACTCCTTGGGCTGCAGGGTCGAAAACGACCGAACGGTCCGCTTCCGTTTCCTTCAACTCGTTCCACCATTTATAGGTTCAGCAACCCTCTCCGTAAAGGGCTCCCCCCCCGAGAGGGGGGCGCGCAGACCGCCGGCAGGCTGCTAGAAGCGGACGCGGATCCCGAGTTGAGCCCGCCGCGTGTCACCGAGGCCGCTCCGGATGGTGCCGTCGAAGTTGAACAGGAGGCCGGTCTGCGCGGTGTCGAGGAAGTTGTCGGCGCCCGTCAGATTGAAGACCTCCAGAATCGGCTCGACCGTGCGTCCGCCCCCGACATCGAAGGCCTTCGAGAGTCGCAGATCCCACGTGAAGAAGTCGTTCTCGCGCCGGAGCGTGTTGCGCCTGAGGACGGATCCATCGGCGCACACGCGGTCCCCCGGGGCTCCCGCGCGCTGACCCGCGGGGGCTGCGAGAGGATTCGCCGCGGTCGGGCCGCAACTTTCCGACATCGGCGATGCGGAGAGGTATCGGAAGACGTGGTTGAGGACGATCCCGCGCCCGAGATCGAAGAGCGCAAAACCGGTCAGCTGGTGCCGCCGGTCCCGGATCGACCAGTTGTATTCGGGCTCGAAATCGGTTGCGGTCGCATAGAAGAAGTTGAACGGATCCCGTTCGTTATCGTCATCCGACCTGTCGAAGCCCATCGTGTAGTTCGCGTCGAAACTCAGCCTTCCGTCGAGCGCGGCGTCCCCGCGCAGTCCGAGCGTGATCGCGTTGTAGCGGGAGCGGGCGCTGCTCTCGGTCACGGTGACCGTCCCCAGGGCGCTGGCCCCTTCGGCGAAGGGCGCGCCGAGTTCCGCCGCGTTTCGGTCCACGAAGCGGAACAGGTTGTCCGTGCGGGCGTGCTGCAGCGAGAGCGTCACCGCCGCGTTCTCGCTCAGCGCCTGCTCGATGGCGACGTTGAAGGACCAGGTCCGCGGCAGTTCGAGGTTGCGATCCGCGATGTTCACGCCGGGCTGGAAGGGCGGCGTGCCCGGCGGGGGCGGTGTCAGGAATTCCCCGATCTGCGGCGGCGGCGGAAGGAAGGTCGCGTCGCTGGCCGCGAACTGCGTGCCCTGGAAGGCGCCGTTCGTCGTCCGGTGCTGCGCGAACACCAGCATCGGGATGCGCGAGAAGTAGGACCCGGCGTTCAGGCGGACGAGGGTGCGCCCATCGTCCCGTGGATCCCAGGCGAGCCCGAAGCGCGGCTGGAAATTGTCGAGGTCGTCCGGGATCGTCCCGTCGGACGGGAAGCCCGAGGTCCCGACCCATGATCCATAGAAGGTGTCCCCGGGCTCGATGAACATCCCCGGGTGCCACGACGCCTCCCAGCGCACGCCGAGGTTCAGGGTGAGGTTGTCACGCGGGCGCCACGTGTCCTGGATGAAGAGCCCGAGTTCGTGCATCGAGAAGTCCTGCAAGCCCAGCTGGTCGGCCGGGGTGTTCCCCAGCGTGAGGGCCTGCAGGTAGAGGAGTACGGGGCCGGTGATCGCGGTCCCCGGCGGACAGACGCCTTCCGCGCTGTCGGAACCGTCGGAGCAGGTGACGTACCGGTTCCCCTGCGTGACGAAGTTCATGAACCCGTCGACGGAGGAAAACTTGTAGAGGCCGTTCGCGAAGCCGATGAACTGCTGGCCGACCCCCGTCCGGTTGTACTCGACGCCGACCTTGACCAAGTGGTCCCCCGCGAGGAAGGAGAGGTTGTCGACGAGCTGGATCCGGGTGTCGTAGCCGGGGTCGATGGGGAGGAAGAAGGGCATCCCGATGCGGAACCCATCCGCGAAATCCATCGCGATGTCCGGGAAGGGGCGGCCGCCGATCGCGGAGAAGGCCGGCTGCGGCGGCGGGGCGGAGCCCGGAAGCAGGGGTCCGTCGTAGCCCCGGGGCCGATCCTCGCGCGCGTACTGGAAGCGGAACTCGTTGGAGACGGTGTTGGAGAGCTGCGATCTGAGGCTCGCGTTTATCGCGTGGGAGAAGTCCTCCTCCAGGCCGTTGGCGCTGAGACCCCAGGAATCCACGTCGAAGGTCCCGTTCACCTGCTGGGACCAGGTGTAGTTGTACTTGAAGGATGCCTGGTGGCGGTCGCTGAGGTGGAAATCGAGCTTCGCGATCAGGGCCCGGTTGTCGTCGGTGCGGCGGATCGGGCCGAACTCGTCGTCGAACAGGCCGGGCCACTGCGCTTGAAGGAAGTTCTCCAGCTTCTCGAGCTCGGACCGGTTCACGACGTTGCGCGTGAACTGCTTCGTCTCGTTCGCCTTCTGCTGGTCGTAGGCGACGAAGAAAAAGGCCTTGTCGCGCACGATCGGGCCACCGACGGTGAAGCCGAACTGGCCGCGTCCGAACTCGGGCTTTCCGCCTCCGCGCTCGCCCGGGTACGCCGTGGAGATCGCATCCCACTGGCCGAAGTAGTGCGCGGAGCCCGTGAACTCGTTCGTCCCCGACTTCGTGACGACGTTCACGAAGCCTCCCGCGGAGCGCCCGAACTCCGCGGACGCCCCCTGGTTCACGACGACGATTTCCTCGATCGCGTCCTGGTTGAAGGTGAAGGCGGGACGCTGGCCGCCCCGCTGCTCGCCGAAAAAGGGGCTGTTGAAGTCCGCTCCGTCCACGGAAACGTTGTTGAAGATCCCCCGCTGTCCTCCGATGTTGAGGACTTCGCCGTCCGGACCCTGCGACACGGAAACGCCCGGAGTGAGGAGCGTGTAGTCGAGGAAGTTGCGGCCGTTGTTGGGCAGGTTGTCGACGACTTCCTCCGCGAGGCGGTGGGAACTCGATGAGTCCTCGGTGTCGACGAGCGGCGTCCGGTCCGCCGTCACGGTGATGTCGGCCAGCGCGACGGGCCTGAATTCGAGTACGAGGTCGACGACCTCTCCCACCCGGAGTACGAGCCCTTCGGTACGCTCGTCGCCGAACTGGCCCACGGCCCTGGCGGTGACGTCGTAGACCCCCAGCGGAAGGAGCGTCCGCACGAACGCCCCGTTGGAGCCCGTCACGACGGTCGTCGCAAAGCCGGTCGCCCGGTGCTCGATGACCACGGCGGCGCCGGCGACGGGCGCCCCCACGGGATCGCGGACGACCCCGCGGATGACGCCGGTGGTCGCCTGGGCCTGCCCGGCCGCGTCCGCCACGGCGGCGCAGAACAGCGCGAGCACGGCGAACAGAAGGGTGGACCCGCGTCGGGATACCGAAACCCGGCATGGCCGCATGGACGACTCCTTGCTTCTCCTGGTGGAAGTGCGCGTCGGGACTCGGGGATCTGAAGATGGGCCCGGCAGGATTCGAACCTGCGACCTTGGGATTATGAGTCCCCTGCTCTAACCGGCTGAGCTACGGGCCCGGACGGAGCGTGAAACGTACGCGCCGCGACGCCTCGCACCAACGTCCCGGCAACCGCCACGGGAATGGCCGCGCTCCCGCGGTGCCACTGTTTCCGCGGCGCGATCACGGCGCGACCTCGACGCCGACCTCGGGACCGTCCCGCTCGATGATCTCCCCGATCACGGCGGACGCGTAGCCCGCCTCGGCGAGCGCGGACGATGCGGACGACGCCTCACGCGCCGGGACGGCCGCGAGCAGCCCGCCCGATGTCTGCGGGTCGAGAAGCAGGGTCCGCCGGTCGTCGGGGACGGCGTCATCCCACTGCACCTGCGACGCGTAGGCGTCCCGGTTCCGGGCCGTGCCGCCCGGGACGCACCCCTCCCCGGCGAGGCGCAGCGCTCCGGGGAGGAGTTTCGGCGCCGAAGCGCGGATCCGGGCGCTCGCGTCCGAGGCGCTGCACATCTCGAGCAGGTGGCCGAGGAGCCCGAATCCGGTGACGTCGGTGGCCGCGTGAACGTCGAAGCCGGAAAGAACGGCCGCCGCCTCGCGGTTGAGTTGTCGCATGGAATCGACGGCGACACGGAGGTCGTCGGGGTCCGTCACGCCGCGCTTGAGCCCTGTCGTGACAACGCCTGTTCCGAGCGCCTTGCCGAGTACGAGCGCATCCCCCGGCCGCGCACCGCCCTTCCTCCACAGGCGGTCGGGATCGCCGAGGCCGATGGCCACCAGTCCGAACTTCGGCTCCGCGTCGTCGATCGAGTGTCCCCCCGCCACGGCGATGCCGGCCTCGCGGCACACTTCCCCCGCGCCGCGGAGGATCGCGCCCACGATCTCGTCCGAGAGCGTTCCGGCGGGAACCGCGAGGATGTTGAGCGCGAAGATGGGGCGGGCCCGCATGGCGTACAGATCGCCGAGCGCGTTCGCGGCCGCGATGGCGCCGAAGTCCGCCGGATCGTCGACGAGCGGAGTGAAGAAGTCGAGGCTCGCGACGATGGCTTCCCCGTCGTCGAGCAGATACACGGCGGCGTCGTCCGGACCCTCGAGTCCCACGAGGAGCCGGTCATCGGGAACGTGCGGAACGTGCCGCAGGATGCGGCCCAGATCCTCCGGGCCGAGCTTGCACGCTCAGCCGGCTCCGTGAGAGTACTGGGTCAGGCGGGCCGCTTCGGCCGAGGGCGAGTTCATGGCGACCGAAGCTATGGCGACGCGAGGCGTCTCGCAGGGATTCCTACCAGTTCCGCTCCACGACGGGATCCTGGAAACGGTTGCGGCCCATCACGCGGTCGCGAATCGCCGCTTCCGCGTCGCCCGCCTGTTCGAGGAGCGCCGCCGCCTGTTCGGGCGACAGCATCTCCATCTCGCCGGAGCCCGCGGCCGCGGCGGCGCCGGCGCCGGCCCCCTGTGGAGACTGTCCCTGCCCGCCCTGCTGCTCCTCGCCGCCGCTCTCTCCCTCCTCCTCGAGCCAGCGCTCGACGAGTTCGAGGTTCCAGCGCGCGTCCTCATCGTCCACGCGGCGGCGGAGGACCTCGCGGAAGGCTTCGCGCGCCGCCTGGAGGGCGTTCCGACGCGCCGAGGGGTCGCTCTGGGCGAAACGGCCGTCGAGGGCCGTGCTGAGTCCGAGGTTGTAGAAGGCGCTCTCGCGCACCTCGTCCCGCTCGCTGCCGATCGAAAGTTCGAGAGGGGCCTGCGCCTCGGCGACCTGTCCGTCATGGAGGAGGGCCGTCCCGTAGTTGTAGTGGTCGATCGGCCGGTCTGAGGAAGCGGCTCGCTCCCGGTAGCGTGCGACGGCCTCGGATTCGGACGCCTGCGGTTCGCCGGCGCCGGCCTGACCGGCCGCCTGACCCGGCGCGGCCTGCGGCTCGCTCCCGGCAAACGCCGCGAGCGAGGCGGCCGCGGCCGCGAGCCCGAGGATCGCAACACTCCGCGTCGATTCAACCACGTGGCAACAGGAACCCTTCTCCCCAGAGGCTGACGAAGGCGAGCAGAAGCAAAGCCGCTACGGCCGCGTCGTCGGTCGACGTCAGGGGTTCCCGGCCGCCCTGCGCCAGTTCCCGCTCGATCGCGTCGATCCCGTCCGAACCGTCAACATAGCGGCCGCCGGTGCCGAGAGACATCTGCCTCAGCGAGGCCGCGTCCAACCGCGTGATGACGGGGCTCCCGTCCGGCCCCTGGAGCACCGAGGCGCCGCCCCGCCGCCGCGCGGCCATCGTCGGGTCCAGCGACGCCTCCCGCGTCAGGGGAATCTGCCCGCCGAGTTCGCTTCCGATCCCCACGGCGTGGATGACGATCCCCGCGTCCCGGGCCCGCCCGATCGCCTCACCGAGGGGCGCGCCGGCGGTTTCCTCGCCATCGGAGAAGACCACGATCGACTTGCGCGCGCCGTCCTCTCCGCCGGCGAGGAGATCGATCGCCTGCGTGAGGCCCGAGGCGAGCGAGGATCCGCCCAGCCCCACGGCCGCGGGCCGCACGCCCTCCGCCAGCATCTCGATCGCGCTCATGTCCGTGGTCAGCGGCGAGAGCACGTACGCGCGGCCCGCGAAGTAGACGACGCCCATCCGACCCTCCGTGCGCGTCGCGAGGTGGGCGGCCAGTTGCCGCTGCACCTCGAGCCGACTCGGCTCGACATCGCCCGCCAGCATCGAGTTCGACGCGTCGAGCACCAGGATCGTTTCCGCTCCCCCTTCGTCGAGACGCCGGGCCTCCGTCCCGCCGGAACCGGAGGCGAGGGCGATCGCGACGACGCCCGCTCCGAGCAGGGCCAGCCGAAGCGGTGGAAGGGCGTGGACCGGCAGCCGCACGTAGCGCTCGAGCAGCGACGTTTCGGCGAGCTTCTCGCGGTCGCCGCTCGACCGCCGCGAGGCGAGCAGCCTGAGCCCGATGGCCAGCGCCCCGAGCAGGAGGGCGACGGGGAGCGGGGCCACGGTCAAGTCCAGACCCGGCGGGAGCGCGTCGCCGCCACGAGGAGTTCAAGCATGACGAGCGCGAGCGCCGCGATGAGAAGTTGCCGGCGCATCCCGACCCGCTCCTCCGTCCGCACTTCCTTGATCGGGGTGGTCTCGAGTTCGTTGATCCGTTCGTAGATCCGCGTCAGTCCCTCGGGATCGGTCGCACGGAAGTAGATGCCTCCCGTGCGGGTCGCCATGTGATCGAGGAGTTCGTCGTTCACGTGGACGTGGATATTCGCGTACTGGTATCCGAAGGCCGTCCGGGCTACGGGCACGGGGGCGACCCCGTCGCGGCCGACGCCGATCGTGTAGACGCGGATGCCGAGGGAGGCGGCCGCGGCCGTCGCCTCTTCCGGCGAGATGCCGCCGCTGTTGTTGTCTCCGTCGGTGAGCAGAACGACGATGCGCGATTCCGGCTCCAGGTCGCGGAGCCGGTTCGCCGCCGTGGCGAGCGCGACGCCGATCGCCGTCCCGTCCCGGAGTTGTCCCGCCTCGAGCCGCTCCACGGCACTCTCCACGACCGCGTGGTCCAGCGTCCCCGGGACCATCGTGAGAGCCTCTCCGGCGAACGCGACGAGACCGATCCAGTCCGACTCCCTTCCCTCCACGAAGCGGATGACCTCCCGCTTCGCGACTTCGATGCGGTTGTCGGGCCGGAAATCCTCCGCCAGCATCGAGCTTGAGATATCGACGGCCAGCATGATCGCCACGCCCTCGCGCTCCGATTCCACGCGCTCCCATACCCGTACGGGATTGACGAGCGTGATGATGACGAGGCCGAGGGCGAGGGAGCGAAGGGCGGCCGGGAACCACCACCAGAACCGTCCCCGTCCCCGTCCACGGGATCCGGTGAGGCGGGCGATGTCCGGAAACGGGAGACGGATTCTGCCCGAGCCCATCAGGACCCACCCCAGCGGCAGCAACGCCAGCAGGAGGAGGAACGGCCAGCCGGGGAGTGCGAATTCGCTCACGCGCCACCTCCGTTTCCGCTCGGGCCGCCCTCTCCGGCACCTTGCCGCCCCGCACCATCCTCGGCGGCTTCGGCGGCGTCCGGCGCGCCGGACCCATCCGCCGGGGGCGAATCCGCCATATCCGCGCGCACGAACGCCTCCCCGACGTCCAAGTCGCCGAGCGGACCCTCCCACTCCGTCCGCTTGCGCGCGAAACGGGCGAGAATCGAGTGGCGGAGCGCCGCGACGAGCCCGGCGTCGGAACCCCCGAGCCCGAGGAGTTCCTTCGAGGGCGCCCATCCGCGCGTCACATCCGCATAACGCCTAAGCGTGTCCTCGTAGCCGTCGTAGAACCGGTCGCCGCTCACCTCCTGCCCGACCCACCTCTCGCGAAGGCGCGCGAGGTCGCGAAGCGCGAGGTCGCCGGGACCGAGGGGGACCTCCGCGGCGGGGCCGGCCGGGGGGCCCCCCGCCCCCCCCCCCCCCACCCCCCCCCCCGCGCCCCCCCCGCGCGAGCGCCCCCCCCCCCCCCCGCGGGGAGAGATAAA
>VXMR01000027.1 GCA_009841005.1 Gemmatimonadales bacterium | reverse complement strand
GGCGCGAAGATCGCCCACTTCTGCTCGATGTGCGGCCCGAAGTTCTGCGCGATGAAGATCAGCGAGGACGTGCGCCGCTACGCCCGCGAGCGCGGTCTGGACACCGGCGAAGCCATCGAGCGGGGGTTGAACGAGAAGGCGGATGAGTTCCGTCGCGCGACCGCCGGCCATCCCACCCCGGGTACCTGATTCGCTCAGCGCGGCTCGTGTGCATATATTTCAGTCATCGGTTGTGCCGGGACCGGAGGGCGGCCGCGCTCGCGCCGCGTCGACCGGAACCCGGCCGGGGAGGAAGGGAGGGAGGGATGTTCAACCGAAGAAGCGTGACCGCCGTGCTCCTCGCCGGGGCGCTGGCGTCCGGTTGCAGCGAGGGACCGACAGAGCCCCCCACCACAGGAGAGCCGCTCTCCGCGGCCGAGTCCGTGGCGCTGTTCGAGGCGATGCGGGCGATTCACAATGACACGGCTGCCACGATCATCGGCGGCTCCGAGAACAGCATGGTGCTCGCCTGCCCCCTGGGAGGACAGGTCACCCTCACGATGTCGGTCGTGGAGGAGTCGGTAGCCGACACGGCGACCCTGACGGCCAATTCCACGGCCTCACCCAGCGGCTGCCAGCTTTCGAGCGGCGGGACGCGCTTCACTGTGGACGGCCGCCCAAGCGTCCGCGAACGGATCGTCACCACCTTCGTCGGTTTTTTCGAGGCGTTCACCCTCGAGGGTTCGGTGACCGGAGCGCTGGACTGGCAGACCGACCGACGGTCCGGATCCTGCGACATCGATTTGACTCTGAGCGAGGCGCCGGACTCCTCCGGCACGGGATCGTCCGTGGCTGTCATCCTGGCCGGCACGCTATGCGGCCACGAGACCCGCCTCGAACGGGAGGGCGTAGTGGACCCCGACCCGTCCGGTTGATCGACTCCGCCTGATGGACGATGGATCCGGCTAAGGGACGCTAGACGACCTCGGCCCCGGCGCCCGCGGGACGGACATCCCGGCGAGGCTCCGCGAAGGGTTCAGACGGAGTGGCGTCGGGTCCGCGATCGGACGGCGGATCCGGCGCCTTGCCCTCCCAGGCTTCGAGGGCGGCCTTCTGGAGGCCGACGATGTCGCGCTCCATCCATTCGAAATCGCCGGCCATGATGTCCTGGGCGATGCGGTAGTCCGCCGCGTCGTGGTTCGAGCGAATGCGGCGGAAGAGTTCGCCCACGCGGCGGCGTGACTCGGCCGCGAACGAATCGGCGAGGCGGATGGCCTCCCGGGCCTCTTCGCGCGCCCCCTCGCCCTCCCGGCGTCGCAGCATGTCGGCCCTCGTGACGGCCGCGGCGATCGCGAACAGTTCCCCGCCGATGTCGATGACGCGGAAGAGCAACCCCTGTCGTCGCTCGAGTTTGGGCCCGTGGCGGAGGATGAGGTGGAAGGTCGTCCGCGCGAGCTTGCGGCTGTTGCGCTCGACGAAGCGCAGGTGCTTCGCCAGCCGCCCGTGGCTCGCGAAGCGTGGCGGCAGGCTCCAGCCGATCCAGGTGGACGGATACCAGGTGGCGTAGAACCATGCCGCCCGCGGCAGGATCTTGAGCTTGGCGCCGAGGCCGAGGCGCGGGTCGACGAGGCCGCCCGCGATCTGGAGGTGCCGGTCCACGGCCTCGCGGGCCATGAACAGGCGCAGGATCTCGCTCGAGCCCTCGAAGATCCGGTTGATGCGGAAGTCCCGCAGCCAGCGCTCGACGGCGACGGGTTCCTCGCCGCGCGCCGTGAGCGAGTCGGCCGTCTCGTAGCCGCGGCCGCCCCGCACCTGCAGAGCGTCGTCGACGAGTTGCCAGCCCGTCTCCGTGTTCCAGAGCTTCGCCATCGCGGCCTCGAGCCGGATGTCGTAGCCGCCCCGGTCCGCCATCGACTGTGTAAGGTCGGCGATCGCGGACATGGCGTAGGTCCGCGTCGCAATCGAGGTCAGGTAATGTGCGATCGTCTCGTGCCTGCCGACCGGCACCCCCCACTGGATCCGCTCCGCGCACCAGCGGCGGCACGCCTCGAGCGCGGCCTGCGCTCCGCCCACCGAGGAGGCAGGGATCGTGAGCCGACCCGTGTTCAGCGTCATAAGCGCGAGCTTCAGGCCGCTCCCTTCCTTCCAGAGGAGGTTCTCGGCGGGCACGCGGACGTCCGTGAAGCGGATGATCCCGTTCTCGAGCGCCTTGAGTCCCATGAAGTGGCAGCGCCGTACGACCTCGACGCCCGGCAAGTCGCGCTCGACGATGAAGGCGGAGATCCGGCCCGTGTCCGGGTGGCGCGCCATCACGACGTAGAGTTCGGCCAGGGTGCCGTTCGTGCACCACAGCTTCTCGCCGTTGAGGATGAAGGCGGAGCCGTCTTCCGTGCGCTCGGCGGAGGTCGTGAGCCGCGCCGGGTCCGAGCCGACGTCGTTCTCTGTGAGGGCGAAGGCGCTGACGGCCCCCTTTGCGAGCCGGGGGAAGTACGCCTCCTTCTGCGCCTCGGTCCCGAACATCTTGAGCGGCTGCCCCACGCCGATCGACTGATGCGCGGAGAGGAGGGCGACGACGTTCCCGTCCACCGAGCCCACGACCCGCATCGCGTTCGCGTACTCCGTCTGGTTGAACCCGAGGCCACCGTACTTCTCCGGCACCTTGATGCCGAAGGCGCCGCGCTCGGCGAGCGACCGCACGACCTCCGGCGGGATCTTGCCGTCCCGGTCGATGCCATCGGAGTCCACCTCGTCCCGCAGGAAGACCCGCAGCTCCTCCGTCCACGCGCGGGCGCGCTCGGAGATGAAGTCGTCGGGGTCGGGGTAGGGGTGGATCGCGTCGAGCCGGAGCTTCCCGAGGAAGAGGTTCCGGACGAAGGTCCGCCCCGTCCAGTCGGTCTCGCGCGCGGCCTCGGCGACCTTCCGGGCCTCGGCCTCGCTGACGTGGGTTTTTCCGCTCGCGTCTGTATGTGTGGACATGTGAATCTTCCGCCTCTCGTGCCTCATATCGGGAAGCCGTCCCTGGGGGACGACACTCCTGTCAAGCTACCCCGCGCGATGCGTTCGCGACAAACCGACGGGTCGCGTCGCACGGACCCTCCTTCGTACCCTTGAGCGTTCCACACGGACCTCCGCCTGCTTCGAAAGGCCGCCGCGAGTGAACTCGACCCCCCGAACCCCGCCCGTCGCGCGCCGGGAGATCGTCTCCTGGGCGATGTACGACTTCGCCCACTCGGCGTTCGGGACGATCATCGTGACGTTCATCTTCTCCGCCTGGTTCGCGCGGTCGATCGCTCCCGACGACGTGCTGGGGGGCGTCTGGTGGACGCGCGCGGTCACCGTCTCGGCCGTCACGACCGCGCTCATCATGCCGGTGGTCGGCGCGATGGGGGACTTCGGCGGCCTCAAGAAGCGGTTTCTGCTCATCGCGACGATCGTCTGTGTCGCCCTGACCGCCGGCCTCTTCGGCATGGGGCCGGGCGATGCGTGGATCGCGGCGCTCGTGTTCATCGGAGCCAGCGTCGCCTACGAGTCGATGCAGTCGCTCGCCAACGCGTTCCTTCCCGAGATCTCCACCCGCGAGAACATGGGACGCATATCCGGGCTGGGGTGGGGCCTCGGGTACTTCGGCGGCCTCCTCTGCCTCGTGCCGGCGCTGGGGATGGTCAGCGGCTGGCTGCCGGAGGACGGAGGGCTGAACGTGCGGTCCACCAACCTCCTCGCCGCCGGCTGGCTGCTCGTATTCTCGATTCCGACCTTTCTCTTTCTTCGGGAGCGGCAGCCCCGCCGCCGCGCGTCGCTCGGCACCTACGTGCGGATGGGCTTCGGCCGCATCGCGGACACGGCCCGTGACCTGAAGCGCTATCGCCAGGCGGTCCGCCTGCTCGTCGCGCGTCTCGTCTACAACGACGGGCTCGCGACGGCCTTTGCCATGGCGGCGATCTTCGCGGCGGTCGAGTTCGGGATGGAGACGGCGGATCTCCTCATCGTCGGCATCGTCGTGAACGCGACGGCGGGCGCGAGCGCGATCGGCTTCGGCTTCGTCCAGGATCGGATCGGCGGAAAGCGAACGATCGCCATCACGCTCGTCCTGCTGATGGTGGCGATCGTGCTGGCGTGGTCCGCGAGGGACCTCCCCATGTTCTGGGCCGCGGCCATACTCCTCGGGCTGATGGTCGGGCCGAACCAGGCGGGGAGCCGCGCGCTCCTCGGTTCGTTCGTGCCCGAGAACAAGCAGGGCGAACTGTTCGGCTTCTACGCCTTCTCCGGCCGGCTTTCCTCCGCCCTGGGGCCGCTCTCCTACGGGCTCATCCTCGGCGCCACGGGTAGCCACCGCTGGGCCATCGCCTCCATCCTCGTCTTTCTCGCGGCAGGACTGGTGCTGCTGATGCGGGTGGACGAGGAGGAAGGCGTGAGGCTGGCGACAGCGGAGGGCGCGCCCAGCTAGCGTGGGAGGCGCGCGGCTGCGGCGAGGGCCCGGCGCAGGAGGGCCCGCTCGATCGCGGCGATCGGGGAGGTCGCGGCGGCGAGTGAATCGGCGCGGGCACGCATTGAAGCGATGGTGACGGTCGCGAAGGCGCTGGCCACGGGCTCGCCATCGCGGCTTTCCGCCGCCGCGTCGAACAGGAACCGCACCAGCCGATCGTCGGGGTCGAAGGGGCGGCCCTGGCCGAGCGATTCCGGCCACAGCAGCGCGGCTTCCAGGTGACGGCGAGCGGCGGGACCGTCCCCGGCCTCCAGTTCGTCGAGCGCGGCCCCGACGTGCGCGAATTCGTAGAGGCGGTGGGCTTCGCCGGAGTTCTCCGAGGGAAGGACGCGCGTGTCGCCGAGGATCCGGAGCGCCTCGCCGTGGTCGCCGGCCTGGAGGAGTCCCCGCACGTGGAGTAGGGCGACGTTGAAGTCGTCCGGGAAGCGTTCCCGTCCCCGGCCGGACGCCTCGCGCGCCTCC
This sequence comes from Gemmatimonadales bacterium, assembly GCA_009841005.1. Classification (GTDB taxonomy): domain Bacteria; phylum Gemmatimonadota; class Gemmatimonadetes; order Palauibacterales; family Palauibacteraceae; genus Palauibacter; species Palauibacter polyketidifaciens. The sequence continues at coordinate 24,426 of VXMR01000027.1, read as the reverse complement.
GCCCAGCCTCCCGCTTCCTGCAGGTGCCGGATGACGGAGATGTGGAGGAGGCGGTTGTCGGGATCCACCTCGACCGCGCGCCGGAAATCGGGGCCGGGGTCGCCGCCCGTTGCTCTCGTCAGGTGCGCGCGCGCCGCGTAGGCGGGTCCGTAGTCGGGCTCGTTGCCGAGGGTCGCCAGCACCTCGGCCGCCTCGGCGTCACGGTCGAGCGCCCACAGGTTCAGGCCCAGCAGGTAGCGCCAACCCCAGTGCGGGTCCTCGCCGGCTGTCCAGCGCAGGACCGGCAGGGTCTCGGGGCGGTAGGGGAAGGCGAAGGCGGGATCGGCCCCCGTCCGCAGCAGTTCCGCGTCGTCGGTGAGGAAGGCGCGCCACGCCGTGGCCACGGGGCCGCCTCCCACCTCATCCGCGAGTTCCAGCAGGCGCGCGGCATCGCCGGACAGCCCCCGGTTCGCGTAGCCGACGGCGAGCTCCAGGAGCGTCTGCCCCGGATACTCGCTCCGCATCGACGCGGCGAGGCGCGCCGCCTCGGCCCCGCCACCCGTCTCGTCGCCCTCGGCGCGCGCCGCAAGATAGCGCTCGGCCAGCACGAAGTGGTTCAGCGGGTCAAGCTCCAGAAGCTCCGCCCGCGCGCTGGCCGCGCCGGTTTCGTCCCCCGCCATGCGCGCCGCGATCGCCATCGCCTCGCGGGCGGAAAGACTCACGCGGTCGTGGTCGAGTGCGAGCCCGGCGTGACGCTGCACCTCGGCCAGGTCCCCGGCCTCGAGCGCCAACTCCGCCAGCCGAGTGCGCGCCGCGGTCCGGAAGCCGACTGACCGGGCGGCCCAGCCAAACGCGTCGAGCGCATCGGCATGGCGCCCGAGGGCGAGATAGAGGTTGCCGGCGAGGAAATTGGCCTCGGGATCGTACGTGTCGAGTTGCAGCGCGCGCCGCGCGTGGACGAGGCCCTCTTCGTAGCGGGCCGACCTCAGCCCCAGCGCGCCCAGGCCCAGGAGCGCCTCCCGGTTCCAGGGCTCCGCCGCGAGCGCCCGTTCGTACAGCGTCCGCGCCTCCGGGTAGCGGCGGCCCCGCGCGAGTTCCCGCGCCTCGAACACCAGGCGGTCCGTCTCCGGGAGAGCATCCCACGCCTCGGCGTTCGTCGCAAACGACCGGGACACCGAGGGGTCTCCGCCGAATCCGCAGACCCCTGCGAGACCGGTCGCACCCGGGTTTGAGCAGGCTTCCAGGCCGAGCCGCAGCAGCGAGACGCGCCACGGCTGCACGGGCGTGACGTCGAACTCCACCGCCAGCGGCTCCATAGCTTCGAGCGCCACGGCCCGCGCGCCGACCTGTTCGCCGCTGGACCACACGGTCACCGTGTCCGTCTCCGCCCCGAACGCCTGGACCACAACCCGCAGGCGGTCGCCCTCTCGTTCGACGTGCAGGGCGCCGTGGGGAGACGCGTCGGTGAGGCCGCCCGTCCCCTCCAGCGGGAACCACGTCTCCGTCCAGCGGCTGGCCGAGAGGGGATCGAACGCGCCCTGCGAGACCGGGTTGCGGTCCGCGCCCGGCTGGTACTGCGCGTGCAGCCGCCCCGCCTGGAACTCGACGTACTGTCCGTCCGTGTCGGTGAGCAGGTCCTCCCAGACGCCGCCCGCCCGGGAGAGCGCCCACAGCCACATCTTTCGCCCGGGCATCTCTTCGTGCGGGGCCCAGTGCCCCCACCCGTAGTCCTCGTCGTGATAGTAGCCGCCGAAGAAATCGTTCAGCGCCCCCACCACGTGATAGGACTTGTGTCCCCCGAACGCGTTGTTGCGGTACAGGGGGAGGAAGCGCCCCTCTTCATCCTCGGGCCACGGGCGCACCCGGCCGGAGTGCTCCAGGTAGGCGTCCCCCGGCACGAACAGTTCGAGGTCGTCCCGGGCGAAGGCCGCCGCCGTCATCCAGTTGTAGTAGGGCTGCTCCAGCGGGGTCGGGTTGTACCACAGAACGCGCGTCTCGAAGGCGGCCCGGTCCGGCGGAAGGCGGATCTCGACCCGCCACGGCGTCCGCGCCGGGAGGTCCGTGGCGCCGACGATCGTGCTTACGCTCCCGTCCGCGTTCTCCCGCATGAGATAGTCGACGGGCGTGGCCGTGGCCGGCGTGTGCCCGATGACGCCGAAGTTGAACTCGAGGCCGCCCGAGGTCCACGGCCCGCGCAGCGCGATGTCCCGGAACTTCATCACTTCGTTCCGATAGATGAACTCGTGGCCCGTCTCCTTCACCACGGCCCCCCACACCTTGCCACCCACCTCGGGAAGGACGAAGACCTCGACGAGGTCGTTCTCCATCCTCACGACCTTCCATTCCCGGGGCTCCGACGTCGCCGCGTACCCCTCGAACGTGTGGTAGGGGTAGAGCCGGCGGTCGGTGGCGAGCACCGGCACGGGGTTCGGATCCGAAAACGGGTACGTATCGAGGACGCGCACCTCCTCGGAGATCCGCGCACGCGGTCCGGCGGTATCGCACGAAGCGGCGGCCAGCGCGGCACACGCGGCAGCCGAGGTCAGCGCGGCGACCCGCGAACTCCGCGAAGTCAATCGCGACAAGTGACACCTCCTCCGCTCGTTACGGTAGCGCCGTCGGCGGCGTCGGCGACGAACAGTGCCCGGCGGTCGACCCCTCCGCGGGGGGCGTAGAAACGATCGATCAGTGCTTCGATCACGCTCTTCGCCCGGTTCGCGCGGCAGAGCGCGACCGCGCAGCCGCCGAATCCCGCTCCCGTGAGCCGCGCGCCGGCCGCGCCCGCGTCGAGAGCCACGCCCACGATCTTGTCGAGTGCCTGCGTGCTCACGCTGAAGTCATCGCGCAGGCTTGCGTGCGATGCGTTCATCAACCGGCCGAAGGCGGCCAGGTTCTCGCTGCGAAGCGCGCGCTCGGCCTCGATCACCCGGCGACCCTCCGTGGCCACATGACGAAAGCGCCTCGACAACGTGAGGGGCAAGGATTTCCCGGCCCGGGCCAGGATGGATGCGAACTCGTCCTCGTCGGCTTCCACCACCTCCGGCCAGGATGTCCGGCCAACCCGTTCGAGGGCCTCCGCGCACTGGGCCCGCCGCTCGTTGTACAACCCGCGTACCGCGCCCGCCTTCTCCGCGCGCGTCAACGACGAGGCGACCACCCACCGCCATCCTTCCGGTACCGGCAGCGGCGTCACGCGCAGCGGCCCGAAGTCGATCCGCAGCGCGTGCCCTTCCTTTCCGCAGAGAGACACCGCCTGATCCATGCCGCCGCCCTGCACCCCGACGTAACGCTCGGCGCGGGCGAGGAGCGCCGCGAGTTCCAGCGCCTCCACCTCCGCTTCGTTGGCGTGCAGCAGGGCCAGCGCGGACGCCACTACGAGTGCGGATGAGGACGACAACCCCTCCGCCTCCGGCAGGGTGCCCGTGACCGTGCCGCGGATGCCTCGTTTCAATCCCACCCCGTGGTCCAGCAACCCCCTGGCCGCGGCCCTCACATAGTTCGACCAGTGTCCCCGGGGTGCGGATTCGATCGTGCGGTCCAGCCGGAAGGCGAACGAACCGTGGGCGGAGTCGCCTTCGAGTTCGACCGTCGCCTGCCCGGCCGCCTCGAAGTCGAGGTGGACGTGTCGGTCGAGAGCCATCGGCAGCACGGGCAGGCCGTTGTAGTCGATGTGCTCTCCGATCAGGTTGATGCGCCCCGGAGCAGTCGCGATCCCGCCGGGCGGCGCCTGCGGCGGACCGAAGAGTGACGCCTGCGCCGCGCGGAGCGGCTCCGGGCGCACGTGCGGCGTCCAGAGATCGACGGGATACGCGCCGGCCTCGGTCAGTCTTCGGAGCGAGTCGGCGACGCGCTCGCGGTCTTCGGGGAAGGTGACCCCCATCCACCCCGGCCCCACGGGCACGAGGCCGCAGCGCGTCCGTTCGGCGGCGGCCAGATTGCCGACGGCTTCCGACAGGTAGAATTCGTCCTCGATCCCCGGGGACTCCGCGAGGAAGTCCCGGAAGCGCTCCTCGAGCAGGGGCAGGATCACGGGGAAGAATCCCCACAGGCCCATGCACGCCGGACTGTCCGCGTCCACCCGGACTGCCGCGCCCGAGGCGGTGCGCCCGATGACGCCGGGCGGGGTGGCCGGGGATTCCGCGTCGTCGCCCGCCCGCGCCGCGACGCCGTCGAGGCGCAGATCCAGGCCCTCGGTCATGTGGAGTAGTGTGCCGTCGGGCCCCGGTTCGCACAGGCCGCGCGACACGCCACCGTGGGCCGACAGAGTGTCGGCCAGGGGCGAGGTCGCCGCGAAGGCGCGGATGTCCGCGGGCGGAGCCGCGAGCGCGTGCGCCAGGCGCTCGTAGGCGACCCGCCCGTAGAAGTCGTCCGCGTTGCAGACGGCGAACGGGGTCTGGCGGGGCAGAGCGGCTGCCGCGGCCAGCACGGCAAATCCCGTGCCCCAGGGCCGGACGCGACCGGGCGGCGGGAGGGGGACGAGGTCCGCGTCAACGAGACGCTGGCAGGCGAAGGAGAGCGAGAGCCCTGCAGCCCGCAGCGGAGTCAGGCTCGCCTCGAACTCATCCTGTTGACTCTCGCGAACCACGAGCACGAAACGCCCGAACCCCGCGCGCACGGCGTCGTACACGGCGTATTCGATCAGCGACGCGCCGCCCGGCCCCACCGGTTCGAGTTGCTTGGCGCGGCCGAACCGCGTGGATCGCCCGGCGGCGAGGATCACCAACGTCGGCCGCTCCGGCCGGTCGCCCTGTCTCGCCCCGTCGATCGAACCGGTCCCGCTCATCGGGACAACTCAACCGTTCGTGCCTCGCCCGCGATGCGGAGCCCTTCCACGCGCGCCCGAACGGCGCCGTCGACGGCGGCATCCCCGCGAGCGACGAACGCGGGCAGCAGGGAGCCGGTGCGCAATCCGCGCCACGGACAGGCGTCGACGAACTCCTCGATTGCGCCCAGCGCGAACAGCGGTCCCCAACTCTGGAAGCGCCGGCCCCGCCCCCGGCCGCTGCGCGCGTCGAAGTTCTCGCGGCAGAACCCCGTGCGCCGGCGGTCGGCGAGAAACATGAGCGCCCCTTTCCACGCCAGCTCGCTGGCGAATTCGTCGTACCCGTAGCGCCGCAGTCCCTGCAGCACCAGGTAATTCATGGGCGGCCAGATGGAGCCGCGCCAGTACTGCTGGTCGTCGAACGCGGGGTCGTCGCGCGAAATCGTGGGCAGCACCCACTCTCCCCGGAAGCGCGCGGGATCGCGCAGCACGTCGACCATGCGCCGCGCCTGCCGCGCCGACGGCACGCCGGCGATCAGGGGAAGGAAGTTCGATGCCGCCACGCGCGTCGAGTGGCCGCCAGGCAGTTCGTCGAGGTAGAGCCCGACGGCGTCGGACCACAGCACGCGGTTCATCGCCGCGACGATGCGGCGGCGCTCATCATCCAGCCGAGCCGCCTCCGCCGGGTCGCCGAAGATGCGCGCGATCCGCGACAGGCACTCGAGATCCAGGGCGCGGTAGCTGCACAGATCGACGGCGGACATGGCGAGGACTTCCCGCCCCGGATCCCATTCCACGTCGTCCCACAGCGGGAGGTCGTCCTGGCCCGATTCCCACGCCGCCCGCTGGTGGCCGCTCGCGCCGACTTCCCATTCCGGGAGCCGCCCGCGCTCTGGGACCAGGGCGGTATCCGAACCCCACGCGAACAGTCCGCGCGTGAGCCCCTCGCGGCGGGGGCGCCCGCCCTTGTCGGCCACCCACCAGTCGTTCCACGCGCGGAGTCCCGGCCATGCGGCGGCCAAAGCGTCCGCATCGGGGCAGGCGAGGTGCAGCTTCAGGGCCGCGAACGACCCGACCGGGGGCTGCGAGCGGTCGGGCGTGCCGCCGAGGCGGCTCCTCCAGTTGGGCACGTTCCCGTTCGGGTAGCGCGATTCGAGCCCCGCGAGGAGAGCGTCCCAGGCCAGACGCCCCGACGCGGTGGCGAGCGCGAGGGCGTTGAAAAAGGAATCCCACCCGAAGACCGTCCAGTCGTCGGGATTCGGCGTACTCTCCGTCGGTGTCTCGTCCCTCGGCTTTGGGAAGATCCAGCGGCGGCCGGCCGGTGCGTACAGGCGTCCGGTTTCCGGCTGGAGGAGGACGGTCCACATCAGGTTGTCCGTGACGGCCTCGACGAGTCCTTCCGCGGCCCCCGACCCACGTGGACGGCGGCGGTCCCAGTCGGTGCGCGCGTCGTCGATCCAGCGGTCCAATTCGGGAAGGAGCTGTTGGGCGCGGTCCAGGCTGGCTCCCGGCCGGGACCGCGGCCCCGGCGCGCTCCTCGGCTCCCAGGCGACGACGGCGGCCACGCGTTCCCTCGCCCGAGGCGCGAAGGCGGCAGCGATCTCCGTGCTTCCAAGCCCCGCCCGCCAGCCGTCGGGCCCTTCCTCCCATCGTGTCTTCCATCCCCATGGATCGTCGGCCACCAACTCCACCCGGCCCGGCACCCCCGCCACCGCCCGCAGGGCCACGGCACCCTCGCGGCGCGACCATTCCAGGATGAGCGTACCCTCCACGGGGCGGGAAGCGGGCGAAGGCTCGGCAGCGAGATCGAACTCCATCCGCGCGTAGCATCCATCCGGTGCGTGGGGACCGACGCGGGAGACCATCCAGTACCAGTCCTCCAGGTCCCGGCGCTCTCCGTCGGGGGTGGTGAAGATGAGGCGGAGTCCAACCCCGTCGCCGGGTCCGGCCGCGAACACGAGCCCGGCCCAGCGGCGCGCGTCGAGCGCCCCGACCCGCATCATGCCGGTCCGATCCGCGTGCTCGGTTGGGCGGAGTTCATGGCCTGCCAGTCTATGGCTGGCCGTCCCGAGGGGCGACGGCCGCAAGGACTCGAGGGTTGGCAGGGCGGCCGTCACGCTCGGCGAGTCTCAGCCCGCGCCGGCCTCCGCAGACTGATCGGATTGGCACGGCACGCCGGCCGGCGCCATTATGCGTATATGCGCCAGACGGTCAGCAGGACCGGACGCCACCGACCAGGACGGCAACTACCCGGACCCCGACAGCGCGGCGTCGGAACAGGCGACAACCGCGCAGAGCCGCGATGATCGACGCGCTGATCGGATATACTCCGACGCTTCGCCTCCGCCGCGTCGTTGAGCCGGGCATGGCGGAGGTCTGGATCAAGCTGGAGGGGATGAATCCGGCCGGCTCGATCAAGGACCGGACCGCGCGCGCCATGGTCGACGACGCCGAGACGCAGGGATTGCTCGAGCCCGGCGGCACTATCGTCGAGCCCACCTCCGGCAACACCGGCATCGGCCTCGCCCAGATCGCCGCCTGGCGCGGGTACAGGCTCATCCTCTGCATGCCGTCGTCGATGAGCGCGGAGCGCAAGCGCACTCTCGGTGCGTACGGCGCCGAATTGGTGCTGACCGACCCGGAACGGCGCATGCTGGCCGCGCGCGAGGAAGCCGAACGCATCTCCCGGGAATCCGGCGCCTACTATCCCGACCAGTTTTCCAATCCCGCAAACCCGCGCGTCCACTACCAGACGACCGGACCGGAACTCTGGACCGACATGAAGGGACGCATCGACGTGTTCGTATATTGCTCCGGGACGGGCGGGACCATCAGCGGCACCGGGCGATTCCTCAAGGAACAGGATCCGAACATCCAGGTCGTAGCCGTCGAACCGGCTCGCTCGCCGGTCATCTCGGGCGGTGAACGCGGCCAGCACCAGTTCCAGGGAATGGGACCGGGCTTCATCCCCGAGAATCTGGAGCGCACGATCCTCGACCGCGTAATCACCGTCTACGAGGAGGACGCGTTCCCGCTGGGCCGGCGCCTGGCCCGGGAAGAGGGGCTTTTTCTCGGAATGAGCAGCGGCGGCATCATCTACGCGGCGCTTCAGATCGCACGCGAGATCGGCCCCGGCCACCGGGTCGCCGCCATCTCGCCCGACGACGGCGCCCGCTACCTGAGTACCGTACTGTATTCGCCCGAGGATCCGCCGGAGACCGTGGCCCGCTAGCGAATCCCTTCCAGTTGGATCCCGCGCACGAAGTACCGCTGGGTGAAGAGGAACAGGAGCGCGATGGGCAGGACGGCGGCGACGCCGGCCGCCATCTGGTAGGGCCAGTTGATCTCGTAGGTCGAATGGAAGGCGGCGATCCCCACCTCGACGACCCGCATCTCCATGGAGCGGGTGACGAGGAGCGGCCACAGCAGGTTCTTCCACGCGTCGACGAACGCGAACAGCGCGAGTGTGGCCACGGCGGGCTTCGCGAGGGGCAGGGCGACGCTCCAGAAGATGCGCACGCGTCCGGCCCCGTCCACGCGCGCCGCGTCCTCCAGTTCCCTGGGCACCGTCCGAAAGTACTGTCGCATGAGGAAGATCCCCCACACCGAGACGAGTTCCGTGGAGACGAGCCCCTGGTAGGTGTCGATCCAGCCGAGGGCCTCGATCATGAGGAAGCGGGGGATGAGAACGACGACTGCGGGCACCATCATCGTCGACAGGAAGAGCATGAAGAGCCCGTCCCGCCCGGGAAATTCGAGGCGCGCGAAGGCGTACCCGGCCATGGCCGAGGTCGCGACCTGGCCCGCCGCCACCGCCGTCGCGAACACGAGCGAGTTCAGGAAGTAGCGGCCGAAGGGCTGGACCGTGAGCGCCTCGGGATAGTTCGACCACCGCGGCGACCGAGGCAGGAGGCCCCCGCCGGCGAAGACATCGAGCTGTCCCATGAGGCTCGTCAGGCCCATCCACGCGAAGGGCGCCGCCATGACGAGGCACGCCGCGGCGAGCAGGAGTCCGCGCGCCGTCCGGGGGAGGGTGCGCTCAGGCATGGGTCCGGCGTGTGTCGAGGAAGCGGAAGTGCAGCCAGGTGGCGACGAACACGACCGCGAACAGCATCCAGCTCATCGCCGCCGCGTTGCCGAACTGCAGGAACTCCCACGCCTCGCGGTAGATGTGGTAGACGGCGACGTCCGTGGCGCCCAGCGGGCCGCCTTCCGTCATCACGTAGACGAGTCCGAACACCTGGAAGGAGCCGATGACGGACGTGACGAGCACGAAGAACAGGGTGTGGCGCAGGCCGGGCAGGGTGACGTGGCGGAAGCGTTGCCACGGCCCCGCGCCGTCGACCCGGGCCGCGTCGTACCAGTCGCGCGGGATGGCGGCGAGGCCTGCTTGAAAAATCACCATCTGATAGCCCACGACCATCCAGATGCCGATCATCATCAGGCTGACGAGCGCGGTGTCGGATGACGTGAGCCAGGGGACGGACTCGAGTCCGGCGCGCTCCAGACCGCGGTTCAGTAGTCCGTACCGGTCGCTCAGCAGCCACTTCCACACCACCGCGATCGCCGCCACGCTCGTGATGCCGGGGAGGAAGAGGGCGAGCCGAGCCCAGCGCATGGCGCGGCGCGATCCGCGGGTGAGGAGCGCCAGGGCGAGGGCGATGGCCATCGCGGCGGGCACGTGCAGGGTGAACAGCGCCGTGTTCCCGATCGCCGACCACCATTCGCCGTCCCCGAGCAGCGTCGCGTAGTTGTCGAGTCCGAGGAAGAGCGGCGCGGGGTCGATGAGGCGCCATTCGTGCAGCGAAATCCACAGGGAGAAGAGGAGCGGCCCGAGGGTGAACGCGAGGATGAGGGCTGCGGCGGGGGCGAGGAGGCCCCACGCCGCCAGCGTTCGGCGCAGGGCGCGGGGGCGGGGCGCGAGCTGCGCGAGGTGGAGCGCCAGCGCCACGAGGAGGGCGGCGAGCGCGGCGGCCGCGGCCAGCGCGAGAGCGGGCGAGGCGGTGCGTTCGTACCCGAGGAAGGCGAGGTGGACATCGGCGGTGCGAGCCGCGTGCCAGGTGGCACCGTCCGCTTCCACGGTGTACGGCGCGCCCGCGGGTGTGTCGGCGGGCGGCGCGGCGCCTCGGTCGGGCCGCGCGGCGATCGCCGCCGCGACGGCGGGCGGCATCGTCCACTGCGCGTCCGCAACCTCCAGCGAGCGGTCCTGGGCCCAGGAGAGGTGGGCGACCCGCGCGGCGTGGACCGGATCCGCGCCGGTCGCCATGGCGAGTTCCACGGCCCGCGCGCCCTGAGCCACGGTGGAGGCGCTCAGCGCGCGGAGTTCGCCGTCCGCCCACCTCCCCCCCGCGACCGCCGTCAGGGCGACGCAGCCGATGGATAGGAGCGCGAGGCCGGTCGGGTAGCGCGGGACGGTCGATCTGCGGCGGCGTCTCGCGGCCCAGCCGCCGATGAGCGCCATCCCCGCGAGCGCGATGGCCGTGGCGGCACGAGGGAAGGCCGCCCATGGGCCGCCTGTCCGGCGCGGCGCGACCGCGATCCAGGCGGCGGGGTCGAGCGCGCCGGGCTCATAGGCATAGGCCCCGGCCCGGCCGCCTCCGTCGCCCGAGCCGAGGATCGCCGCCCGCTCGCCGAGCAGTCCGGCAACGGCTCGGCCGCCGCCCCCCTCTTCCCACAGCGCGGCCGCCATGCCCGCCTCGGCTCCCGCCGCGTCGACCCGTGCGCCCTCCACCCGCCCGATGGCGACGGCCAGGACCAACCCGAGGCCGCTCACGAGGATGACGGCGGTGAGGGCCGCGAGAACCGACTGCCGGGTCCCGCTTACCATTCGAACTCCGCGTCGATGCGGCGGGCCACGTCCGAGGCGCTCGACGCGAGAGGCTCTCCGCGCACGAGGCGGCGGTCCATGATCTCCACCGCCAGCGCCTCGATGCGGGAGAAGTCGCGCACCCGCGCGCCCCAGGTCATGCGCGCGCCACCCACGAGCGCAATGAACGCGTCCTCGACTCCGGTGCCGTCCGCCGCGGCGATCTCCGCCGCCACATCGATCCGCGACGGAATGGCGAGTCCCGACCGCGCCCGGATGCGCTGCGCCTCGGGCGAGGCGAGGAAACCCGCGAGGTCGATGGCGCGTCGCAGGTTCGCCGCGTTGGGCGGCACGGCCCACCCCGAGGCGTAGAGCACGCTCGTCGCCGCCGTCCGCGAGGGATGGTGCGGAATGGGGACGATGGCCAGGTCCAGCGCGCCCGCCTCCACCAGGTCGCGGAACACGGGGAGCGTCCAGTGGCCCGAGAGGAGGAACGCCTGTCCCCCCGATGCGAAGCGCGCTTCCCGTGCGGGGTCTCCCTGCTGGACGAACTGCGCGCCCGGAGTGAGGCCGTCCTCCGCCAGCGCCGTCAGGAAGCGGTACGCCTCCAGCGCTTCCGGCCCGTCCAGATACCCTGCCGCGCGGCCCCCGTCGGGCCCGAGGATGTCGCCGCCCGCCGACCACACGAACGGAACCCACTGGTACAGGTTGCGCGGGAAGTCGAACCCGAACACGTCGTTCCGTCCATCCCCATCGGTGTCCGCCACGACCGCCTCCGCGACGCGCCGGAAGTCCACCCAGGTCCAACCGGCCGGCGGCAGGAGGTTCTCGACGCCCGCGGCGGCGAGCACGCTCCGGTTCGCGTACAGGACCATCGGCGTGAAATCCTTCGGCAGCGCGAACATGGAAGTGCCCCGGCGAAACGCGTCCGCTACCTGCCCGAACACGCTGTCCGGCCGAAAGCCGAGCGCCTCCTGGTATGGCGCGAGGTCCAGCGCCAGCCCGCGCTCCACGAAGGTGGGGATGTCGGGCGAATCCATGAGGTAGACGTCGGGTGGGCGCCCCGCCGCGATCGAGGTCAGCAGCCGCTCCTCGTACCCGTTGGGGGCGGACTCGAGCACGACCCGCACGCCGGGGTGCAGGGCTTCGTAGCGGTTCGCGACCTGCCGCTCGATCTCGAGTTCATGGCCTCCGGCCCAGAGGGCTACGCGCAGGGCGGTGTCGGACCCGTCGGGGGCGCAGGCGGCGGCCGTGGAGACGACGGCGAAGACGACGGCCGGGGCACCGCCGGTGGGAGCGCGAAGGGGCCGGCGCGTGCGCGGCGGCGAGTCCGTCATCGCGAGGCCGGCAGGTTCATGGGCCGCGGCGCGGCCTCCTCGCGGCGGCCGTCCGGACCGAACAGGTGGCTGCGCTCCCATGCGACCGAGACGCTCACGCGGTCGCCGGGGTCGACGCGCAGGGTGGGGGGGGCGCGCGCCACCCAGGCCGCGTCGCCGGGGCCGTCCAGGTGGACGCGCTGCTCGCTCCCCAGCGCCTCGACACGGAGCACGATGGCCCGGAAGCTGGTCGCCCCGCCCGAATCGCGATTCCCGCCGGGCCCGTCGCCATCGCCCTCCCTCGTCCTCGCGACTGCCAGATCCTCCGGCCGCACGCCGAGCGTAGCCCGGTCGACCCCCGACGGCGCCCGGAGCGTGAACGGGCCGCCCGCGAGGCGCCCCGCATCGTCCCGGGCCAGGGCGATCCGGTTGATGGGCGGCGACCCCACGAACCCGGCGACGAACAGGTTGGCCGGCCGACGATAGACCTCCTCCGGCGTGCCCACCTGGTGGAGCCGGCCCCGATCCATGACCGCGACTCGCTGACCCAGCGACAGGGCTTCCACCTGGTCGTGCGTCACGAAGATCATCGTCGTGCCGAGGCGCCGGTGCAGGGCGGCGATCTCGTCACGGGTCCGCAGCCTCAACTCCGCGTCGAGGTTCGAGAGCGGCTCGTCGAAGAGGAACACGCCCGGATCGCGGACCATCGCCCGTCCCAGGGCCACCCGCTGACGCTGTCCCCCGGACAGCTCGCCGGGCCGCCGCGACAGCAGTTCGGCGAGCCCGAGTGCGGCCGCGGCCTCCGCGACGCGCCGCTCGATCCCGGCTCGCGGAGTCCCGCGCACGCTCAAGCCGAAGCCCAGATTCCCGGCCACCGTCATGTGCGGGTAGAGGGCGTAGCTCTGGAACACCATCGCCACGTCGCGGGCCCCCGGTTCGACGTCGTCCACCCGCCGTCCCCCGATCCACACCTCTCCCGCGGTGGGTTCGACGAGGCCGGCGATGAGTCGCAGCAGCGTGCTCTTGCCGCACCCGGACGGGCCGACCAGAACCATCAGCTCCCCGGGCCGGACCTCGAGATCGAGCGACCGCACGGCCACGACCTCGCCATACCGCTTCTCCACGCCGCGCAGTTCGACGCCCTGCGGGGCGCGACTCACGGAGCCCTGCGATGCACGGCTCACGGAGCCCTGCGATGCACGGCTCACGGAGCCCACGGAACGCGCAGCGCCTCGCCGCGAGGCCCTTCCAGCCGCTCCCCGTCCACCGTGGCCGTCACCTGGCCCGGTTCCACGTCCACGCACACGGTGCGCCCCCTCGCGACGACGGGTCCCAGCGACACGCGGGCGGGACCGTTCGGCAGCGGCCGGACCTCGATGCCCGACGCATCCACGTGGAGTCCCGCGAAGCCACGCGCCAGCAGATCGAGGATCCACGAGTGCTGGTAGTCGTCGATGCCGCGGAAGTGGCACGCACGCCCCGTATGCGGGTGGTAGTGTTCGAAGCAGTTGGGGCGCGAGGGATCGCCGTCGGTGAACATCATGCGCGCGAACCGGTGGAGCATGTCCGCCGCCAGCGCGCCGGCCCGCGCGCTCCCGCCGCGCCAGCAACGCAGCAGCCCCTCGATCACATGGCTCGTCGTCATCGGCCAGACCCGTCCGTTCCACGGGCAGTTGCGGCGCTTCCCCCGCCAGATGCCCTCCGCGGAGAATCGCGGATCGTCCACGCTCGACGAAGGCAGCGGGAAGCGCGTGCCGAACGTCCGGGGATCCTCGAGGTGGTCGAGCAGGGCGTTCAGGCGGGCCTCGCCCACCCGGCTGGTGAGCAGCGGATAGAACCCCACCGCCGCCTTCACGCCCGTGCGCTCGCCGGTGCGCCCGTCCACGTCGGTGAACAGCCCGGCCGTCGTCGACCACATGCGTTCGTCGATCGCCTTCCAGCAGCGGTCCGCAAGCCCATGCCACTCGGCCTCGTCCCCTGGCCGCTCCAGGCGGTGCGCCACGGAGGCGAGGGCGCGAAACAACTGGTGCGCGTATACGGTGACGTCGATCCCCTTGAGGCGAAGCCGGGGACGCCACCCCGCCACGTCGGCCTCCCCGTCCACGGCCATGTAGCGCGACATGTATTCCTGTCCCGTCTCGAAGTGGTTCGTGACGGTGAACATGCCCGACGCCTCGGGGTCGCGCTCCGCCGTCAGCCAGCGCGCGTAGCGCGACAGCCCCTCGTAGCAGCGGGCCCGCGCCGCCGCATCCGGGTGCATGTCGTCGACCGCGAGCAGCGCGTCACCCCAGTTCGCGTGGTAGAAGTCGGTGCCCTCGAGACGCTCGGGATAGAGGCGTCCGTGGAACGAGCCGTCGGGCTTCCGGTTGTCGACGAAGTTCAGGAGCGAGCCCCACGCCTCGCGCCCGCCCTTCCGCCAGCGCATCTCCATCATGTGGCACTGCGCGCTGTAGGCGATCGGCACGTGGAAGTACTCCGGGCCCTCGGCGATCGCGGGATGCCGCACCGGGCCCCATCGACCCTCGATGCGGTTCAGACCGAGGCCGTAGATGCGATAGTCGAAATAGCGGTCGAGATACGGGTCGCCGCTCTCGAAACGCGGGAAATCGCCGAAGAAGGACTCCCACGCGGAAGCCGTCCCGCACGCCGGAGCGGGGCCCCGGGCTTCGTTGTCCCGGAGCCGGAGGGTCAGACGGAACGTCGGAGGCCCGCCGTCGTCGACTCCTTCGAGCGGAAGCGCGACGGCGATCCAGATCCATCCGGGGCGGTGTTCTCCCGGGTCGGAGTTCGCGCTCCCCGGGGCACCGACACCTTCCGCGAAGGGCGAATGTCCCCATTCGGGCGTCCCGCGACCTTCGGATGGGACGACGCGCCGCCAGGCGGGTGGAGCGGAGCCGGCGAGTTCCATGCGCAGGACCAGTTCCTCCCCGCGCCGGTCCGAAACGGTCCGCGTCCAGCCCACCCCGTCCGTCGTAGGCTCCACCCCGTCCGTCGCGTCCGCCGGCTGCGCGGTGAAGCCGACGACATGGCCCTCGAGTTCGACCGGGATGTGCCACGACGATTCCAGGACTCCGCCCGGCAGCACCTGGCGGCGCTCCTCGAAGATGAGGCCGCGCCCGTCCGACCACGTGGCGACGAGCCACCCGGGTCGCCACCGGCGTGGCGTCGGCTCGCGGCCGCCCGGGCCGCCGGCGCTTCTTCGGAGCGGGTGTTCGGCTCCGTCGGGGCGCACGAGAGCCACCGAGAACGCCGGGCCGACCTCGTGCTGCAGAAGGTGGACCGGATCCCAGAACCCCGGCCGGTGCAGCCACCGCGGGAACGGCGGCGCCCACACCACGCCGTCCAGGCCGCCCAGGAACCACTTGTCGTCGCGCTCCAGCGCCGCGATGCGAGCCCGAGGGGAAGCGGCGGGACGGGAGGAGGGGGCGTTCATCGGAACAGCATCAAACCGCATGCCGCGCCGGTCAACGCCCCGACGCGTCCGGCACCGCCGCGCGACGCCTCTCGGCAGCGGTCTGACACTTCCCGCCGGCCAGGCGCGTAGACGCGCACAGGCCCCCGAAAAACCATGCGTTCAGCGTCTGGAGGAAAGAGATGTCCTGGAATCGTCGCTCTCTCGGCCGCCCCTCGCGGCGGATCGCCCTCGCGGGCGCCCTCTTCTGCGGCCTCACGTCGACGGGTTGCATCTTCGTGGGCGACAGCGAGTCGCGGGACGAAGCGGAGGAAGTGCGGGAAGACCTTCGCGATGCCGCCGACGACATTGCCGCGAGCGTCACCGACGCGGTGGAGGAGATCGGCGAGCACCTGTCCGACTTCGCCGAGGAACTGGGCGGTGAAACGCTGGTCGATCAGCCGATCCACTTCCGCGAGTTCTACGACTTTCTGCCCGAGCGGGCGGGGGGCCTGAGACGGACCTCGCGCGAGGGGGCGACGGGCGGCGCGATGGGGTTCCACATGTCCGTGGCCGAAGCCGAGTACGAGGGGAGGAACGGGGCCGAGGTCGAGGTCTCCATCGCCGACATCGGTGCGATGCCGGTGATCGGGTCGGAGGGCTTCCTGGATTGGCTCGATCTCTCGGTCGACGAGGAGAGCGACCGGGGGTGGGCGCGCACGATCGAGTACGAGGGCTATCCGGCCATGGAGGAGTTCCGTCGCACGAGCGGCGAACGCGGCCGCGCGGAGTTCACCTGGTTCGTCGAGAGTCGCTTCGTCGTCGTGCTGGACGCACGGGACGTGACGATCGACGAACTCCACGAGCTTCGAGACGCGATCGACACCGACGCCCTGTCCGACCTGCGCGACCGCGAAGGGGGCTAGCGGTCCCGGTCGGCGGGGTCGGGGATCCCGCGGCTGACGAGCACCTCCAGGGCGGGATCCACGGCCAGTAGCTCCTCCACCGCCCCGGCCAGTCCGCCGGGCGACGGATCCCGCAGCATCGCGCGCACCTGCCGGGTCGCAGGGTCGCGCGCGATGGCGGCGGCCGCGACGAGGCCGCTCTCGCTGCTCTCCCCATCGAGCGTGAAGGACCCGGCGGGCCCGGAGAGCGTGAGACTCGCCAACTCGCCCGCCCACGCCGACCGGACGGGAACCGAGAAGGCGAAACCCGAGCCTCCGTTCGCGTCGGCGATCCGCCACATGTCGAAACTCAGCGCGAACAGTTCTTCACCCGACGCGTTCCGGCCGCGGATGCGATAGTCGCCGCCGCCCACCGGCGAGGACGACGGAGCGTCGAGAAGGAATGCGGGCTCCAGGTAGGGAACGCCTTCTTCGCTCACGCCGCCCCAGAGGAGCAGCGAGCGGGCATCGCCGCCGGCTGCCGGGCTCGGCCTGGATTCGAGCGGCTCGGTGCGGGTGCGGAAGCGCATCGCGTTGTAGAAGTGATAGTCCCCGATCCAGTGCGGATCGCAGTATCCCATGATGTCGGCCCTGTCCGGCGGAACGAGTTGCCCGCCGTCGCGAAAATCGTATCCCCAGGCACCGATGTGCCCGGTCCCCCCTGGATACCACGGATCGGGGTTGACCGCGCTGCAGGGGGCGTGGCTGAGGCTCATGTTATGCCCGAATTCGTGTGCGACGATGTCGGCTCGATCATGACTGGAGACGCTGGCGAACCCGCCGACGTAGGCCACGCCTCCGCCATCGCTGTTCGTCATCGTGCCCATGTAGTGCCCGGTCCCCTCCTCCGACGCACGTATCGCCGCCGTGTAGCCCAGGAGTGCGTTCTGGTTGTTGGTGGATACCATCACGGGCTCGTGCGCCGTGATCGTCATGTCTCCGATCGGGAGAAGCGTATGCGTGTCCCAGAAGAGTTCGTGGTCCGGAGTCAGACTGTTCACGTAGCTCACGATCGAGGCGTCCGGGTCTGACGTCAGCACGAACGGAATCACCGTGAGATTGAACGTGGGCATCGTTCGGACGTCGACGGCGCGCCGGCCTGTGTCGGGAATGCGCCGCGTGAGTCCCAGCGCGGGATCGAGCGTGCCGCCGGGATCCGTCTCGACGACGACCTCGAGCCCGGGCTGCACGACCCGCCCGGGGATCACGACATTCGCGGAGGCGGCGAGATCGCCTTCCTCGATCGCCGTCGGCACGGGATTCGACTGTGCGGGAAGGTCGGCGACATGGATTTCGGCGCCCTGCAGGTAGAACCGGGCCCGGACCGCCGGGAAATCGACGGATGCGCCCCCGGGGGCCGTCAGAAACACGCGCAGGAGCGCGGAATCGCCGGCGACGAGCGGCACGGGAAACTCCGATGACTGTACGGCCTGCGTGAGGACGATCGACGCATCCTGCCCGCACGTGGCGACCCGGTACCTGTAGAGACGCTCCAGCCAGTCCCGGAAGGCGGGTTCGGCGGGCGCGCAGAGCGCCGAGCCTCCCAGGTGAAGTTGGACCAACCCCCGGATCGACGTCAGCTCGACGGGCAGCGGGCCGGACAGCCCGGCATTGTCGGACAGGTTCAGGAAGCGCAGCGCCGCCAGGCGCCCGAACGTCTCCGGCACCGGTCCCTCAAGGTCATTGCGCATGAACAGCAGGACCTCGAGCGCCGTGAGGCCCCCCAGTTCGGGCGGCATCGGTCCCGTGAGATCGTTTTCGCTCAGATCCAGCAGACGCATATCGCTGAGGTTACCCAGCGCGGCCGGGATCGGCCCCTCGAATCCGTTGCGGCTGAGGTCCAGTTGGTCCAGGTAGCTGAAGTCGCCGAGCCACGGCGGGATCTCGCCATCGAAACGGTTGTCGTGAAGGTGTAGCTCCAGGAGGATCGGCAGTCGCCCGAACTCCGCCGGGATGCCCCCCGCGAGTTCGTTTCGTGACAGCGTGAGGGTATGGAGCCGGTCGAGGTCTCCGAGCTCCGGGGGGAGATGTCCGCGGAGCCCGTTGAATTCGAGATCGAGATCCGTCACCCGGCCGTCGTCGTCCACGCTCACGCCGTACCAAGTGTCGAGCGGCCGGCCCGTCAGCCAGTTGTCGTCGTGGGTCCAGCCTTCGCCGCCCGTCGCTTCGTAGAACGCCTGGAGCACGACGTGGTCCGCCGTCACGAGCTCGGGCACGAGGACCCCGAACTCAAGCCGGCCCTGCAGCGCCCCGGGATCGCGGGCCCGGATCGTGACCCGCGCCTCTCCCGGCGCGACCCCGACGACGATGACGGTGGCGTCCGACAGCGAGACGGAGGCGACGCCGGCATCGGAGGTCTCGGCCGAGAACGTCAGGGCGTCCCCGTCCGGATCCGTGAAATAGGCCCCCGCGTCCACCGTGAGCGTGTCGCCGGCCGCCAGTTCCTGTGGCGGGATCGTGCTCGTCGGCGTTGGCCGGCGGTTGGGAGTTGCCGTTGGCGGCGCCGTGGCTTCGTCGCCGCACGCGGCGGCCGTGAGGATCACGAACGCCAGCAGGCCCGCCGATACGGCCGGCGAGGCTCTTCGCCGCCGGCTCAGGGGGCTCAGCGGCCGGCCCGCGCGGCGCCGGGGCCGCTCATCGGGCGGCCTGCGACAGCTGCCGCTCCAGGTCCTCGATCGCCGACCGCTCCCGGTCGGAGCTCTCGATGATGTGGTCCGCGAGGTACTCGATGTTGTCCACCGGCGCCTCCCCCGCGAGCGACTTGATCCCCACTGTAGCGACCCCTCCGAGCGCCTCCGCGATGTTTCGGGCCTCGGCCACGAACTGCAGCGCGAGCGCCTGGATCGTGCCCTCGGCCTCGGCGATGACGACATCGGCCTTGCCCGACAGCTCCTCGAGGCGCTGCGATTCCTCGATGTCGCGGTTGCAGCGGTCCATGACCGCCAGCCGGGCGTCGCAATCATTATAGAATTTGCGGAGCGCCGCCGCCCGCCCGTCGAGCTTCCGCAGGGCCTCCCCAAGCTTCGCTTCGAGTCGGTCCGCGACCCGGCCCTGAGTCCGCGCGAGTTCGCTCTCCGGTTCGTCGCGAAGACGTTCGCGCCAGTACGCGGCGGAACGCTGCGCCTCATCCGCCGCCCGGGTGAGTTCCGACCGCGCCTGTCCCCACTCCGAGCCCCTTCCCAGCGTCCGCTCGCGGTGCGCCTGGATTCGCTCCCGGAACTCCGTCACCGCGTAGTCGTGTACACGGAGCACCGCCCAGGGCTCGCGCCGCCGGTAGGCGACGATTCCGTCCTCCGCCTCCTTCCGGATCGCGGACCGTTTCTGCCGAGCGGGATGGGCCTTGCCGAGCCCGTTCAGCGCCCAGAGCACGGCCGCGACGCCCAGAACTCCGAACATCCCCGGCCCTCCGCTGACGACGCCCGCGTAGCACGACCCGACGATGACGAGCGGGACGACCCAGTGCGTGACCGACCGGGGGTCCCTGGTCCGCGAACGCGCCAGCTCCGCATCGAGTTCGCGCTCGGCCGCTTTCGCCTCCCGCTCGAAGCAGCGGCGGGCGAGGGCGGCTATTGAAACGTCGGACGCGCTCAAGAGGCGCCGCTCTCGCCGATCAGCTCGTGGCGCGCGGCGGCGTGCGCACGATCACGCCGGGTACGCCGGCCTCGCGCAGGCGGTTGTTGAACTCGGCCACGTCCGTGTCGATGATCTGCTGGAGCGTGCCCAGCCACCCGCCGAGTTCGGCCTCGAGTTCGTCGGCGCGGACCGCCGCCACCGCGTTCGGGCGGTCGTAGGTCGACGCGATGTAGCCGTACAGGTTGGCGATCTCGTTGTCGAGCATGGGCGGGAAGTTGAGCATGTCCTGCCCTGACCGGTTCCTCGTCTGGAAGAGTTCCTCCTCCACGTCCGTGAGCTTCTCCCCCGCGGCGTCCGCCATCTCGGCGAAGTCATCGCCGTAGCCGGCCTCCTCCACGGACTCCGCGATGTCGCCCATCTGCGACCGGATCGACCGCGCCTCGCGCACGGCGTCGTGCGACTGCTGCAGAAGACCGCGCACCCGGACCATCAGGTCGTGCTGCTGCTGCAGGTCCGCGACGGTGACCTGGTCGGCCACCCGCGGGTCGATGTGGACCGCCAGCGGCTGCGTCTGCGTCGCCTCACCAGCCGTCAGACGCACCTCATAGCGCCCGGGGACGGCGGGCACGCGACCCGTGAAGCCCCAGATCCGGGCGCCCTGGACGAGGTCGGGCCCTTCTTCCTGCAGATTCCACACCATTCGGTTCAGGCCCGCGCTCGTCTGCAGGCGGTCGGGCGACCAGCTCGACGCGCGCCCGATCGCCGCCTTCGCCTCATCGTCCCACGAACCGGGATTCGAGGAGTAAACCCGCACGACCTCGCCCCCCGCATCCACGATCTCGAGGTCGATCGTTTCCTCCATCCCCTCGCCGAGCGCGAAGTAGATCGACGCCCCGTTGGGGAAGACGCCCTGCGCGCGCACCGCCTCGCGCGGCGTGTAGAGGTGGACATCGGATGCCAGCGTGGCCGCCGACATCGTCCGCAGCGGCGTCACGTCGTCGAGGATCCAGAACGAGCGGCCCTGCGTCCCCATGACGAGGTCGCCCTCGTGCACGAGCATGTCCGTGATCGGCGTGATCGGCAGGTTCTGCTGGAAGCGCTGCCAGTTGTCGCCGCCATCGAAGCTCACGTAGAGCCCGAACTCGGTGCCCGCGTAGAGGAGCCCCTCCCGCACCGGGTCCTCCCGCACGACGCGCACGAAGTGGCCGGGTTCGATCCCGTTCGCCGAGAGGCGCGTCCAGCTCTCCCCGTAGTCGTCCGTGCGCCACATGTAGGGTGTGACGTCCTGCATCCGGTAGCGGTAGACGGCGACGTGCGCCCGCCCCGGGCCGTGCGCCGAGAGGTCGATCATGTTGACGGTCGAGAACTCCGGCAGGTCGCCCGGCGTCACGTCCATCCAGCTCGCCCCGTCGTCCCGCGACACGTGGATGAGGCCGTCGTCCGAGCCCGCCCACAGGACCCCTGCCTCGTGCGGCGACTCCTCGAAGGCGAAGACCGTCCCGTACATCTCCACCCCGGTGTTGTCCCACGTGATGCGCCCGCCCGCGTGCTCCATCTTCGTCGTGTCGTTGCGCGTGAGGTCGGGGCTGATCGTCTCCCACGAGTATCCGGCGTCCGATGTCCGGTTCACGAACTGGGACGTGTGATAGATGACGTCGGGGTTGTGCGGGGAAATCCGGATCGGCGCGTTCCACTGGAAGCGGTGCTTCATCGTCTTCGGCGCCTGTCCCAGCTGGAGCTGCGGATAGAGGAGCATCTGCCGCACGTCGCCCGTCTCGCGGTCCACTCGGTTGATGCTGCCGCCGTAGCAGCCCGCGTACGTCACGTTGGGGTTCCGCGGGTCGATCGCGATATGGCCGCTCTCGCAGCCCCCGACCGCGGCCCAGTGCTGCGCCTGCTGGACCGCCGGCATCCCGCGGCTAGGCACCATGATCGTGGAGTTGTCCTGCTGCGAGCCGTACACCCGGTAGGGGAACTGGTTGTCGACGAACACCCGGTACATTTCGGCCGTGACCTGGTTGTAGTAGGTGGACCAGCTCTCCGCACCCGTCGTCGTCACCTGGCCGCCGCCGTCGTTCGCCACGACCTGGAAGTCGGGGTTCTCGTAGTTGATCCAGAGGTCGTGCACGTCCCCGTGCGGGACGCCGTAGCTCTGCCACGTCACGCCCCCGTCGACCGACTTGTTGTAGCCCACGTTGAGGGCGTAGACCGTGTTCTCGTCCACCGGGTCCGCGTAGATGTGCGTGTAGTACCACGCCCGCTGCAGGAGTCCGCGGTCGCTGTTCACCCGCCGCCAGGTGTCGCCGCCGTCCTCGGAGCGGTAGACGCCGCCGCGGTCGTCGGACGCCTCGATGAGCACCCACACGCGGTCGGGGTTCGCCCGGGAGACGGTGACGGCGGACTTGCCGACGAGGCCGGTGGGGAGCCCGCCCTCGAGCCGGTCCCACGTGTCCCCGCCATCGGTCGACCGGAAGACGCCGGACTCCTCCGAACCCGACGTCGCGGTCCAGGGCTTCCGCTCGGCCCGCCACGCCGAGGCGAAGACGATGCGCGGATTCGACGGGTTGATCGCGAGGTCCACGGCGCCCGTGGAGTCGGAGATCGCGAGGACGTGGTCCCACGTGTCGCCGCCGTCCGTCGTGCGGAACACACCGCGCTCCGGGTTGGGGCCGAAGGGATCGCCGAGCGCCGCCACAAAAGCGATGTCGGCATCGTGCGGGTGGACCTGGATGTCGCCGATCTGGCCCGAGTTCGGGAGCCCGATGTGGGTCCACGAGTCGCCGCCGTTGGTGCTGCGGTAGAGGCCGATTCCCTTCGAGATGTTGCCGCGGATGCAGGACGAGCCCGTGCCCACGTAGATGACGTTCGCGTCGCTGTCCGCCACGTCGATCGACCCGATGGCCCCCGTCCCGATGTAGCCGTCGGAGATGTTGCGCCAGTTGAGGCCGGCGTCGTCCGTGCGCCACACGCCGCCGCCGGTCGCGCCCATGAAGTAGGTGAGCGGCTGCTCGGTGATCCCCGCCACGGCGGTGCTGCGGCCTCCCCGGGGCGGCCCGATCGAGCGGAAACCGAGACCCGCCACGTCGGCGGAGTCGAAGACCACCGCCTCCTGGGCTGCGAGCGCCGAGGGCGCGACGGCGAGGTCCGCCGCGACGAAGACGGCTGCGGCGAGGGTGAACGTGGTCGGCGTGAGGATGGCCAGCTTGCGCATGGGGCTCTCGCTCCTGTTACGGCGGCACGTGATCCGGTTGTGGTCGCGCTGACCGACGGCCGGTGCCGGTCGGGACACGCGGGAGCGCCAACCTAGATTATCCAAGGGTGCCGCGACAATCACGGCGGAGGGCAAAACCGGATCACAGCCTCAGGCGCCGCTCCCGGCTTCGGTGAAGAAGTCGCGCAGGCGGCGGGTCACGAGGGCGTCCTCGCCTTCGCGGAGGAGGCGGGTGCGGACCGTCATCAGGTAGGCGAGGCGGGGCTCCCCGGCCATGAGTCCGGCTTTGGCCTCGTCGGTCGTGAGGGGGATGATCTCGGGGTTCCAGGTCAGTTCCACGTCCTCGTAGCCCGCCGTGTTCGTCACGACCTCTGCGGTGAGGCCGGGGACGTCGGCGAGGCCGGCGGCGATGCGACGGGCCGTGTCGGACCAGCCCGCGACCCACGACTCGACATCGCGGGCCACGTAGCGGTCCAGGGCGACCAGGAGACCGACGATCTCCTCCTTCCCGACCTTCATGCCCCGGCCGATGCCATCGTTCGGCGAGGCGTTCAGACGGGCCGCTTCGACGAGGTCCGCCCGCCCGGCGAGGATGCCGGACGACTGCGGGCCGCCGATCCCCTTTCCGCCGCTGATCACGATCAGATCGGCGCCCGCCTCGACGAACTCCACGAGACCCACCCCGGTCGGGAGGTCCGATGCCATGTCCACCAGTACCGGGACGCCCTCCGCGCGCCCGATCTCGATCTGCTCGCGGACGGTCATGACCTCGGGTCCCGGGGCCGGCGCCCAGTCCACGGGGGCCGGCGGTGCGAACATCGTCTGGCGTTCCGCCGTCGCGAGGGCGGCGATCATCGCCGTTCGCTCCGAGAGCGCGGCGCGGAAGTCGTCACGCGTCTCCGCCTCGACGATCGTCATCCCCGCGTCCCGGTACGCCCGGTCGTAGCCGAACCGGTGCGGCGTCTGGATCAGACACTGCCGCCTGGGCCACGTGGGGAGGGGAAGGGCGTGGACCCGCTCCGGATCCGTGCCCGTCAGGCAGCCCGCCGCCCCCAGCACCATGGCCGAGAACCCGCCCGCCGTGACGAGCGCGGCCTCCGTCCCGAGCCGCTCGGCGATCCGCGCCCCCGTCGCCTCGAGCAACTCGTTCATGTCGACGAAGAACTCGTTCGCCTCGGCCATCGCCGCGATGACCTCGGCGTCCATCCGCCCGCCACCCAGCCGGGAGACGTGCTCGTGCGCCGGCAGGTGCGGCCGGACGCCCAGAAGGCGGGTATAGATGTTGTCGCGGTAGCGGGCTTCGAGTGCGTCCGGATCGGTCGGCCACCCCTCCGCGCCCACGCCCTGCCCCGCAGCAAACCTACACCAGTGAATGATTCCCATATTACGATGACGACGAAGCTACACGGGTGACAATGGGGGGGGGGGGGTTGATGTAAAGATA
>VXMR01000076.1 GCA_009841005.1 Gemmatimonadales bacterium | reverse complement strand
GATATGGAGATCACGCAGTCCGAGGGTGCGGTGTCCGTGAAGCGTGCCTCCGATGAGGCGCGGCACCGGGCTCTGCACGGACTCACGCGGTCCCTGATCGCCAACATGGTCACGGGCGTGTCCCAGGGGTACGAGAAGCGCTTGGAGATCCACGGCGTCGGGTACCGGGCGGAACAGAAGGGCGACAGCGTCGTGTTCAGCGTCGGGTACAGCCATACGGTCACCGTCGAGCCGCCGGAGGGCATCACGTTGGGCGTCGAGTCACCGACGCTGGTCAAGGTGTCGGGGAACGACAAGGAGAAGGTCGGGCAGATGGCGGCGGAGATCCGCGCGATCAGACCGCCCGAACCCTACAAGGGGAAGGGAATCCGTTACGTGGGCGAGTACGTGCGCCGCAAGGCCGGCAAGGCGACGGCGACAGCCTGAGCGGCAGACCAGACAGAGGGAAGACGATGGACATCAGGGGGCGGACGAAACAGAGGCATCGACTGCGGAGGCGTCGACACGCCCGGATCAAGAAGAAGATCCGGGGAACGGCCGGTCGGCCGCGTCTCGTTGTGTTCCGAAGTCTGCGGCATCTCGAGGGCCAACTGGTGGACGACGATCGGGGCGTTACGCTGCTCGGCGTCTCGACACTTGCCGGCGCGGACGGCGATGCCGGGGAACGCTCCGGCAAGGTCGCCGACGCTTATCTTGCGGGCAGGACACTTGCGGAGAAGGCGGTCGCGGCCGACGTGGGCGAGATCGTGTTCGACCGCGGCGGGTATCCCTATCACGGCCGCGTTCGGGCATTTGCCGAAGGCGCCCGCGACGGCGGTCTCCGCTTCTAACGAGAGGGCTCCATGGCAAGAGGAGGAAAACGGCGCGACGACGGTGACAACTTCAAGGAGAACGTCATCTTCATCAATCGCGTCTCGAAGGTCGTAAAAGGCGGCCGTCGCTTTTCGTTCACCGCGCTCGTGGCGGTCGGTGACGGGCAGGGCCGTGTCGGCATGGCTCTGGGCAAGGCGAACGAGGTTGCCGAGGCGATCCGCAAGGGATTCGAGCAGGCGCGTCAGGCCATGGTCGTCGTGCCGATCGTGAACGGGACCATCCCTCACGAAATCCTCGGGCGCCACGGCGCGGGCCGGGTGCTGCTCAAGCCCGCCGGTCCGGGAACCGGCGTCATCGCCGGCGGTCCGGTCCGGGCGGTACTCGAGTGCGCCGGCGTGCAGGACATCCTCACGAAGAGCCTCGGCACGAACAATCCTCTCAACATCGTTCGCGCCACGATGAGCGGACTGCAGGATCTGGTCACGCCGGAGCAGGTTGCAGCCGAACGCGGGGTGGATGTCGCCACGATCCGGGAGGCCATGCGTGGGTGAGCGGCTGAGGA
Organism: Gemmatimonadales bacterium; assembly: GCA_009841005.1. Lineage (GTDB taxonomy): Bacteria > Gemmatimonadota > Gemmatimonadetes > Palauibacterales > Palauibacteraceae > Palauibacter > Palauibacter polyketidifaciens. Next base: position 1,498 of record VXMR01000076.1, on the reverse strand, counting down.
TTCGTCAGGTGAAGAGCGGTCTCGGAGCGCAGCGCAAGCAGCGCGACACGCTTCGCGCCCTCGGCCTCAGGCACCACCAGGACCAGGTGGTGCAGCCGGACAACCGCGCGATACGCGGGATGATCCACGCGGTGGCGCATCTCGTCGAAGTCGAGGAGGTCGGACAAGATGGCTGAACGCGAGCGGATCGGGCTCGACAATCTCTCCCCGCCCCGCGGTTCGAAGTCCTCCGCGAAACGTCGCGGTCGCGGTCACGGATCCGGGCTGGGCAAGACGTCGGGACGCGGTCACAAGGGCCAGAAGTCGCGAAGCGGTGCGTCGATTCCGGCGTGGTTCGAGGGTGGCCAGATGCCCCTCTACCGGCGTACGCCCAAGCGAGGGTTCAAGCCACACCGGCGAACCGAGTGGCACATCGTCAACCTCTCGGAACTGGACCGCGTGGAGAGCAGCGGGATCGATCCTCAGGCGTTGCGGGCGAGCGGCGTCATCCGCGGCACGGATCGTCCCGTGAAGATCCTCGGACGCGGGGACGTCGGTCGGGCGGTCGATGTGCGCGCGCACGCCTTCAGCGCCTCGGCCCGTGAGAAGATCGAGGCGGCCGGCGGCACCGCCCGGGTCATCGAGTAAGGGATGGCGAACGGCCAGAACGCGGCGGCTGCCGCGGCGAACATCTTCAAGGTGCCGGAGCTGAAGGCGAAGATCCTCTTCACGCTCCTGTGCCTCGCTCTGTATCGGCTCGGCTCCCACATCACGACGCCGGGCGTGAACGTCGTGGCCCTGCAGGCCCTCGCCGGACAGTTCCAGGGCACGATCTTCGGCATCTACGACCTCTTCGTGGGGGGCGGCCTGCAGCGCGCGACCGTCTTCGCCCTCGGCATCATGCCTTACATCTCTGCGAGCATCCTCTTCCAGCTCCTCGCTGCCGTCATGCCGGCGATCGAGAAGCTGCAGAAGGAAGGGGAGGAGGGTCGCCGCAAGCTCACGCAGTGGACGCGATATACCACCGTGGTGCTGTGTATCGGGCAGTCCTACACCTACGCGCTCTTCCTCGAGGCTCAGCCGGGCGCGGTTCTCGATCCCGGTCTCGGATTTCGCCTCCTCACCGTGCTCATGCTTACGACCGGGGGCGTGTTCGTCATGTGGCTCGGCGAGCAGATCACCGAGCGCGGCGTCGGCAACGGCATGTCCCTGCTCATCTTCTTCTCGATTCTGCAGGGCTTCCCGGGAGCGGTGCTCAACACCTTCGAGCTCTACCAGGCCGGCGGCATCTCGCTCATCAAGCTCGCCGCCCTCGCGGCGACGCTCGTGGCCATCATGGCGGCGGTCGTCGCTCTGACGATGGCGCAGCGCAAGATCCCCGTGCAGATCCCGCGGAAGGTCGTGGGCAGAGGCCGGATCCGGGAAGGGCAACGGTCGTTCATCCCCCTGCGGATCAACTCCGCCGGCGTGATGCCGATCATCTTCGCCCAGTCGATCATCATCATCCCGGGGACCCTGG
>VXMR01000147.1 GCA_009841005.1 Gemmatimonadales bacterium | reverse complement strand
AGAGCGCAACGAAGGTGGGGATGCCGATATCGGAGGTGACGTCGAGCATCCATAGATCCCGCCCGTGGCGGCCGTAGTAGTCCGGGGCGGCTGCGACGTACTCGTCGTCGAAGCTGGCAAGATCGACTGCCGGCACTCGCAACCGGTTATACCACCAGATGGCGAACGCATCGCGCTCGGCCAGTTCGTAGAAGCCCTGAAGGATGGCCTCTTCCAGGGTGTTGCCCGCGGCGCAGCCATTCGAATCGGCGATCAGGTCTGCGGGGCCGCGCTCCTCGGCCGGCATGCTGTAGAGGATGGATGTCGGCAGGTAGCGGTGCCGTTGCTGCGTCAGCGACCACACCGGCGTCCAGTCGATTTCGGCGTCGGGATCGAGACGCGGCGGGACGATGTTGTAGGGGTGGCCTTTCGCGTTGATGCTCCCCGCGTCGTCGAGCTGACTCTCGCTGAACAGCTGCACTTCGTTGGGGTGGATCGCCTCTTCCATCCCGAACTCGCTGAATCGCTTGCGGATACGGATCTCGTCCCCGTGACGGGCGCCCGAATAGCGCTCGACCGCCTCGCAGAGGGCGCTGACCTCGGACTGCTGTCTCGTGCTGCCCTTGCCGGCGCTCTTGCTGCGCAGGCTGCGCCTGAGCGAACTCAGGCTCCGGCCTCTCATGCCGAGATTGCTCCCGGCCCAGTAGACGTGCAGCCAGGAGTCGGCCTCATCCGTGGTGCGCGACAGCCAGGTCACGACACCGCTGATCGGGCTGACCAGGTGCCGGTACTTCGCCAGGGTGGCTCCCGGCGCCATGATACGCGCGCCACCGCTGTTGCGATGGGCCTTGGGGCTCGCCTTCAGGGACACCGGGACCGGTGGTCGATCCGGCCGGTACAAGGCTTCGTCGCCGCAGGCCAGGCACTGCGGCCGACGCACGACCCGATGGTGCGAGCTCGCGAATGTGCCGATATCCATCGCGATCGCCTGGTCGTGAATCGGGGCCGACTCACCCAGCGCGAGCCATTTGACGATCTCCGCCGCGATCAGCCCGTACATCGCTTCCAGCACTGCGGGCTGAGCCGCGAACGGCCTGAAGGCGGCGTCCTCGCCGGCGATGTTGCGCAGGAAACCGTGGACTTCCCGGTGGCTGCGCAGACGGTACGCGAGGCAATCCCAGCAGGGTCCCTGCCTGTCCGCCCGAAAGATGGGGCCGAAGAGCGGCTCCATGCCGCTCGGCCGCACGGGCGTCCACGGCGCTCCCGCCTCGAGCTGGCGCCGATTCACCTCCGCGAGGGTTGCTTCGAGATAATCGCCACAAACCACCACGGTGAGCTGCGGCTCGCCGGTCGCCACCCTGGCGCCGTTCGCCTCCAGGTGTCGGCTGAGCCCGCCGTCGTCACCCTCGACCGTGACGCTCGACTGTGCCAGCCGCTCTTCGACCCAGCGCGGCGACGCGCCAAGCGACGACCAGTAGGCTGCCCGGCTCCGGTCCATGCCGTGATCGGCGGAGACCAGGTAGCCCTTGGCCGCGAGCGCGGCGATGGTCGCAAGGACATCGGTCGCGGCATGGGCGCCCTCGAGGGCCACGACAATCTCGTCACAGGGGTGCCGACCGTCGAGCAGCGGCAGCAGATCGCCGTGCAGCTTGCCGTGCAGCAGCGTATTGAACGACTCGGATACGAGAAGCACCTGCGCCTCGCCGATATCGTGGAATCGGAGGTGCGGGGTGAGCGCGGGAAACTTGACAATGCCCCGGTCCGCATGAGTCGTTCGGGTCAGGATTCCGTGCCGGGGACGCGCGTGCTTCTCCGCTGCCATCCGGCTCACGCCCCCAGCACTTCGACGAGACGCTCCAGGGCCTCAATACAGAACGCGGAGGTCACGGCCTCGGAGCCATGTCCGATCTGCCCCACCACGCCCCACTTCAACGATTGGTCGCCGAACGCGAGCAGTTCCGGCCAGCTGCCGTCCCCGCGCTGCGAGCTCATCAGTCTCTCCACCTCGCGCTTCGCGTCGATGCTCTCGAGGCTTCCGATGTTGTAGAGCGCCGACACCGCCTGAGCGGTCTGAAGGACATTGCCGAATCCTCCCTCCCCGGCACGGAGGCCGAGGATATGGTCCGCGACTATCGGGCGCAGGTGATCGAGGGCGGGCTCCGCACAAGTCATCGCGCGTGTGATCGCATGGTAGATCGCGACCGTGTCGGGATACCACTTCGACGAACCCTCGAGCCTGTCCTCGGTCACCAGGGCCTCCAACCATCGCTGGGCATCCCGGGTTCCGGGATGGTCGCCCAGGTAGGCGAGGACATTCGCATTGACGACCGGGTCGGCCTCGATGCGAAAGCGCGACACGACGTCGGGTTCGTCTTCCGCCAGCACCCAGGTCATGAAGCGGCCTTCCTCATCGCGATTCGCCAGCATCCCCGGAACGTTCCTATCCAGCCAGATCCAGGGGTGCATCCCGATGACGAGCGAACAGAGTGCGGTACTGTCGAGGTCCGGGGGCAGGTGACGGTAGTAACGCCACAATCCGGGATATTCGATGGTGTCGATGAGATATGCCTTCGTGGCGGTGCATATCGCCCTGGCCTGCGGCTCATCGGAACTCTCGAGGGCAAGCGCGCAGAGAGCCGACACGAACGGAGGTCTCTCGAAATGCCTGGGGATCTCCGGGTCGGCCACATTGAACCGGATGCAGTGCCAGGCCCCATTCTCGTCGATCGTGGATTTCAGGAAGGCAAGCCCGCGGCGGATCCCTTCCCTCGCCGCGCTGGCCAGCGTCCCGGAAGTGGCCCCGCGGCTTCGGCCGCCCTTTTCCTTCGGTGCAGGGGGCCGAAGGGGCGGTGCGGGGTCGTGGAGTGTCCTTCGAAGAAACTCCAGTGATGCCGCACCGGTCCTCGCCGCCTCTCGTTCGGCGTCGCTGAGCCTGCTCCGCGGTGGGAGCACGACATGCGTCGCGGTATACGTCTCCTCGTGCACGTGAATCTCATGGTTCTCGGCCAGCGTCACGCCGAATTCCCCCTCGATCGTCTCCCTGGGTTTCCGGAGAAGACGTTCGCGAAAGTCACTGTCTTCACCAGCTCTTGATACGAGGAGATCGTCCGCGTCCATGGGTCTCTTCATCGATGCCTTTCGGATTCGCGGGTATGGAAGGCCTCAAGACGCTCCGGTCTGCAGATCCGGATCAGGCGACCTGCCTCCTGACCAGGTCTCTGAACACCCCGTCGACCTCCATGAGTTCGTTGAAGGAGCCGCTCTGTACGACTCTTCCGGCCTGCAGCACGTAGATGCGATCGGCCTGTTCCAGCGTGGATAGGCGGTGCGCGATGACGACCCGGGTGGAGGTCAGCGCGGTGAGGTTTCGCATGACCTTGGCCTGGCTCTCGTTGTCCAGCCAGTTGGTCGCCTCGTCGAAGAGCATGATTCGCGGGCTGCCGATCACCGACCGGGCGATGGAAACGCGCTGACTCTCGCCACCCGAAAGGACCGACCCGCTCGTACCGACCATGGTCATCATGCCCATGGGCATGCCCTTGATCTCCTGTTCGACGTCGGCGACGCGCGCCGCCGCCCATACCTCGTCGCTCGCAACCTCCTCGTGGTGACCGACCAGATTGTCCCAGATATCCAGGGGGTGGAGTCCAACGGACTGAGGCACCACGCCGATTCTGCGGCGCACCTGTTTCAGGTTCAGGTTCCTCAGATCACGTCCGTCGTAGCACACGGCGCCGGCGGTGGGCCGATCGAATCCAAGCGCCAACCGGAAGAGGGTGCTCTTGCCGGCGCCGGACTCGCCCGCAATAGCGATGAATTCCCCGGGGCGGGCCTGAATCGTGACATCGTCGAGGATCAACGGGCCGTCGGGATCGTACCGGTAGGAAACGCGGTCGAAGACAATGTCGCCGCCCAGGTACTCGACCGGCGCGCCCGCGACTTCAGCCTCGGGAACCGCGGCGAGGAGCGGACGCATCTGGTCGAATGCCGGGAGCATGGCGGCGACCACGCCAAAGGACTCGCCGAGCCGGGCGATGGCGGATTGGAAGGCCGTGAAGACGAGGTAGACGACGAGAAAATCGCCGACCGGGAGGTTCCCGTCGCCCGTGGCTACGACCGCGAACAGCAGGACCCCGGTCGCAAGAAGGGGGAGCGCGGCGCCAAATGCCCGCGAATGTCCCTCGAGCGCGGCCAGCTCGAGTTCCGTGCGTTTCTGCTCCCGGTAGTCCTGCGCCCAGATGGCGAAAGCCGACGCTTCCGCGTTCTCCACACGCAGCTTGCCTATGCTGCCCACGATCTGGAATAACCGGCCGGAGACGCGGCGCGCTGCGCGGGTCATCCGCCCATGGGGCGTGATCTGGCGCAGCCCGAGGACGACGGTGATCAGGAGCGAGGCAAGGCTGAAGGCGAGGACAACGGTCCCGAGCGTGGCATCGTAGAGGAAAATGACGCCGAGCATCGGAAGCAGAAAAACGATCGACAGCAGGCCGTCGGCCGCGACTCCCTGCAACCCGTCGCGAAGATTCTGGAACGTCATGCCCGACACGGCCAGATCGCCAGCCCGACGGCCGTGCAGAATGCTTGATGGAAGGCGCATGAGACGGTCCCAGAAGGCTGCTTCGACCCGTGAAGCCGAGCGACCCTCGATCTGCATCAGCGCCGTGCTCTGAAGCAGATGCAGCAGTGCGCCGAGCAGGCCGAACCCCGCCACCGCCACGGCCACTGCATAGAGCGCTCCGGCGGTTCCGCCCGTCGCCGTCTGGCTCGCAACGAACCCGAGCGCGAGCGCCGGCACGAGCTTGATCAGGCCGCCCGCAAGCCCGACCAGCACCAGCCGCGCCAGATCCACCGCCGACCCACGCAGCCCGATCCGCAGCAGGTCCGCCGGCGTCACGTCCCCCACCGGCAGTGGCCGGTAGAACATCCAGGCTTCGTCCGCCAGCGCAGCGGCACGATCCGCCGTCATCCGGGCGCGGCGCTTGCTGATCGGATCGAATTCCCGGTAGCGCCCCAACCATCCCGGCAGGAGCGCCACGGGCCGGCCGTCTTCGGCGCGGAATGCCAGCATCGCGCCGCTGTCGCCGCGCCACCAGGCGCCCTCGGCCCCGAACCGCACGCGCCGTGCGCGCACGCCCGAGGCATCGAGAATGTCAACGAGGCTGACCGGATCAGCGGAGGGATCCGAGCGCACCGGGATCTTGAAATCGATTCCTGCACGGCGTCCGATCGCCTGCAGGGCGTCCGCCAGCGACGTGTCTTCGACGCTGGCATCCCCGTCGATCGGCAGGTCGTAGATATTGAAGAGCCGCTGCCGCGCAGCTCGCTCGACCGTGCGGCGGCTCGTGGTCCGCGCGCGCTCGAGATTCGCATCATCGGCCACGGCCAGCCGGCGGTTCAGGCGCTCCAGGGCGAAGGCGACCGCGTGAAAGGACGCGAGCGCCGAGAGCAGGATGCCCTGCTTCGCCAGGGTCTCGGTCGACCTGCCCGAGAGTGCCGCCTCCTCGAACAGGATGAGCCAGCTTGTCCGCGTGAGCGGTATCACCGCTTCGTGCTCGCCGACCGCCTCGACAATCTCCGCCTGGTCGACCAGGTCCATGAAGAGGCTGGTGCCGCGCGGCGGTTCGGAGACCCATACGACGCCGCGTTGTACGGACAGCGTACAGGGAGCCGGGGTTCGCGTCAGGCCGGGCTTGGCCAGCGCGGTCGGACGCGGAAGGCGGCTCGCAAAACGCGACAGTGTGTCCGTAATCGCCGTCAGCCAGGTATCGATCTGGTCCGCCAGCTCCGCCGGGTCGACCTCGGACAGCACGGAGGCCGGCAGGCGTTTCAGAACTGTGCCCGGCGATCCTTTGGCGATCAGGCTGAGCGTGGTCTCTTCCTCATCGCGTGGTCCGTCCGGTGCGACGCCCGGCAGCAACCAGCCCGATTCGCGGCGCAGCAGATGCTGCGGCGCCGCCTGCTCCACCCCGCCACTGAATTCGACCAGGAACAGATTGACGGCGCCCTGATCGATGAACCAGACAGTGTCCGGGTCGTCGAGCTTCACCGGCAGGTTGCCGGCGCAGGGCACGGACTCCCCGGAGCGGGCGGCGAGTTCCGCGATGGACGTGTACCCCGGCCTCGTGTCCCGCATCAACCGGACTTGACCAGCTTGTAGTACGTGCCGTCCCGATCCGCGATCAGCTCGTCGTGCGTCCCGCGCTGCACTTCGACGCCCTTGTCGAGTACGATGATCTCGTCGCAGTCCCGCACGGTGCTCAGTCGGTGCGCCACGATCAGGCAGGTGATGCCGCGACGTCGCAAGGCGTCGTCGACGTATTCCTCTGTCGCGGCATCGAGGGCGCTGGTCGCCTCATCGAGAATGAGCAGCGTCGGATTGCCCAGCAGCCCCCGGGCGATCTCCATCCGCTGGCGCTGGCCGCCGCTGAAATTCACGCCGCCTTCCTCGACCCGGGTCGAATACCCGTCCGGCCGATGGAGGATTTCTTCATGAATCTGGGCATCGCGTGTCGCCGCGAAGATGGCCTCGTCCGGAACGGCGGGGTTCCACAGGGTGATGTTGTCGCGCACGGACGCGGAAAAGAGCACGACCTCCTGATCCACCATGGAGATGGACCGCCGCAGCACCTCCTCGGGAATCTCATCCCGGGGGTGGCCATCGAACAGGATTTCGCCGGACCAGGGCTGATAGACACCGGCAATCAGACGCGCGAGGGTCGACTTGCCGGAACCGCTGGGACCGACCACGGCAACCCGCTGCCCCGGCGTGATCAGGAGGTTGAAGTCCTTGATGAGAGCGGGCCGGCTCCTGTTGAAGCCGAAGCTGACGTCTCGCAGCTCGAGCCGGCCGGTGAGCTGGAATCGGCCCTTGAATGTGGGAATCGATTCCGCCTGCTGACTCCGGCGGCTGAAGGCCGGGTCTTCCGCGGCTCTCGAGATATCTTCGAGTCGCTGCAGGTCGGTTTCGAGCGTCTGGCGTTTCTCGGCGAACTCCAGGAAGCGCCCGACCGGCGCCAGAAACATCTCCGCCAGGATATAGAACCCGACCAGCGTGCCCAGGGTCATCTCTCCGACCATGACCAGGCTTCCCCCGATGCCCAGGACCGCCGCGCTGCGAAGTGCGGCGATCATGCCCGGGAGCGCGGTGTTGACCGAGCCCACTGCGGAATAGCTCCGGCGCGCATGCAGTTCGCGCGCCTGATGGCCGCTCCAGCGAGAAAAGAAACCGTCGTCCGATCCCGTCATGCGCAGATTGTCGGCATGATTCAGCATCTGCATGCCGACGCCGATCAACAGTCCCTGTTCGCGCCTCATCGCCTGGCTTCGAACCGCCCTGATCCCGTTGAGGAAGTGCGCCAGCAGACCGTGCAGAAAGGCGAGAAACAGCACAACCAGCGTGAGCCGGACATCGTAGACCAACATGGCAATGAGCAGCACGGCACTCATTCCCATGTCGATAACGAGCACCAGAAACTGTTCCGTCAGATTCCTCGAGATTCTGTCGATGGACGAGACTCGATCGGTCAGATCGCCTACGAGGCGGTGTTCGAAAAACTCGACCGGCAACCGCAGCAGCCGCGACAGGCCTCGACTGTAGCCCATCACCGAAATCCGGACTGCGAACCGCTTCAGGAACCGGTGCTTGAGCAGGGACAGGATGTATACGAGGACACCACCGCCGAGCAGGGCCGCCACGAGTCCGCCCCACGGCCCCCGGTTCGCCAGAACGCCGTCCACGAAAACGCTGAGAGATGCGGGAACGACGAGGGTCAGCAGCGTCAACATGAGGCCGCAGGCAATCACCCAGGCGAGCACGCTCCGCGATCCGGTGAGCAGGGTGCTCAGCTGCGTGAACAATCCGGGCCGTTCGCCGCCGGGTCTGAAACCGGAGCCCCGCTTGAATCGCAGCGCAATTCCGCTGTAGCCCTCTTCGAACTCTTCCGTCGAAAGCCTGCGCCGCCCCGTGGACGGATCATTGAGATAGAAGTGGCGACTGTCGAACCCCTCGAGGACAACGAAGTGGCTGAATTGCCAGAACACGATCAGAGGCAACTGCAACTTCTTCAGCTGACTGGCCCGTACGCTGAGTCCACTGCATTCGAGGCCGTAGTGCCTGGAGGCGCGCACGATGCTCGCCGCACTGCTCCCGTCCCGACTCACCTCGCATCTTTCCCGCAATTCCGTGAGCGGGACCCAGCGTCCGAAGTAGGCGAGGATGCTGCCGAGGCAGGCGGCGCCACATTCCGACGCGTGCATTTGCAACAGAATCGGCGTAGTGATCCTCTGTTTCTCGACGCTCGATGCGGCCTTGTCGCGAGCCCCCCGGATGGCGGTCAGCGCCATGTCATGACCGCCCCATCCGCAAGAATGCGACCGGAGATTGCGTGCCGATCTCGATCACAATCCGACATTCCCTGCCAGCAACGGAAGCAAGGTCGAGGCTCTCATCCAGCGCGATATCGAGGCGGTGCACGGACCCCGGCGCCGCAGACTCGAAGGCCGCGGGAACCTCGGACAGGCGAACGGCGGAAATTGCCGCAACCTCGGCGCTCATTGTGCCCGCTTCTCCATCCGCCGTACCCAGCTCCATTACCGCCGGCATCCCTGCCCTGATCTGCGGCACGATGTCGTTCTCGATCCAGACGAGCGCCTGCACGGATCGGCCGGCTTCGGACAGGCTTGTGCCGGGGTCGACCAGCACACCGTCCACCGCGAGGCTGCGGGCCACGTTGCCGAAGAAGAGCCACGCCACGAAGATGAACAACCACAGCGCGATGGCGGCGACGAGCAAGCGCTCCCGCGGCGTGGAAATCGTCAGCAGTCGGTCGAGTTGTTCCCGTTCCTGCTTTGCTTCGGCAACGGTATCGTGAAACGAATTAAACGGATTATTGAACACGACCCTGCATCGCCTCCTCACCAGGTATCGAGCAAGGACAATCCCGTTCGGATTGAGCGGAAAACAAGGAAATATAGCACGTCCGTGTACGCGGCACATCGAATGACCCCGAAAGCGGGTGGTCGACACGCGTGGTGGTCGTGTGTGGCGGCCGTGCTGCTCGCGGCCCTTTGCGACGCTTCGTCCGTTCAGGCCCTGCAGCTGAACGGCTACTTCCAGGCCGTTCCTCTCGCCGGGACCCGTGAAGGCCAGTTGGGCGAGTTCAACCGGGTGCGGCTCTTCGGCGAGTCGGGAGTGGGCGCCTTTGGATTCGGCGCCGCCTACGAGCATGTGCTGACGTTCCGGCGCCTCGCCGAGGCGCCCGAGTTCCACCTCGGCGCGGTGCCGGGCGGCGGCGAGTGGCTCCGGCTCCAGTGGACCGTGGAGGAGCGGGACCACGTCGTCTGGCAGCACCGGTTCGATCGCCTCCACGTCGGATGGGAGGGCGAACGCTTCGAGATCAGCGTGGGGCGGCAGGCGGTGTCGTGGGGCACCGCGCTCTTTCTCACGCCGAGCGACCCGTTCACGCCCTTCAACCCGGTCGACCCGTTTCGGGAGTTCCGCGCCGGAGTCGACGCGGTCCGGCTCCGCTTTTTTCCGAGCGCGCTGAGCGAGGTCGACCTCGTCGTGCGACCGACCCGGTCGCCGGCCGACGAGGAGGAGATGACTGCGCTGATACGCGGTCTCACGACGGCGCGGAACTGGGAACTCTCGGCATGGGTCGGGATCGTGTACGGGGATCCGGCGGGGGCCCTCGGCGCGGCCGGATCGCTGGGAGGCTGGGCCGTCCGAGCGGAGGCGGTGCTGCGCCAACTCACCGACCGGGTCGTTCTTCGCGGCACGCTCGGCCTCGACCGGCAGCTTCAGGTGGGCGGGAGGGATCTGACGCTCGCGCTCGAGTACCAGCGCGACGGCCTGGGCGCGGACGGACCGGACACGTACCTGGCCACGCTGGCCTCGGCCACCTTCCTGCGCGGCGAACATCAGGTGCTCGGACGGGACGAGACTGTCGTCCGGGCGTCCTACCAGGTGCATCCGCTCTGGAGCCTGAGCGGTCTGGCGCTCTGGAACCTGAACGACCTGAGCGCAACCACGGGAACGAGCGTCGCCTACTCGGCCGGCAGCGATGTGGCGGTGGCTGCGGGCGCATTCCTCGGTCTGGGTGACGACGACGCGACGTCCGTCCGTCCGCTGCCTTCCGCGTACGGCTCGGCGGGGCTGTCCGTGTATCTTTCCCTGAGCTGGTACTTCTGAGCGGGGCACCGCGTCGGCGGCCGGCCGGCTACGTCGGCCGCCGGCCCGGCTACGTTGGCCCGGAGTCGCCCTTCCGCCCCAACGGCACGCCCAGACCGTGGGCGATCTGCGCGAAGCTGCTCACGGGAAAGAACGCGCACTGCCGCTCCCAGTCCGCCGGGTCGGGGATCTGCGCGTCGACCAGTTCGATCATCTCGTCGAACTTGGGCAAGGCGGTGCAGTCCACGACCAGCGGATCGGCGGCCTCCCGGTAGTTCGGCCACACGCGGTCGCGGGCGTTGCGCCAGAACGCACTGTCGTACTTCGAACCACAGCTATAGTGCCAACCGACGAACAGGCCGGCTGCGAGCGCGTCCGTGACCAGAAAGCGGTTGATGACGGGCGCGTCCCCCTCCACATATTCCGCCGGCCGGTGGAGCCGCATGCGCAGAACCAGCGCGACCTGCAGCTGCGCCAACCTGATGGCGGTCGCTTCGAGCGGTTCCATGAAGGCGGCGGCATTCCCGACGCGGACCACCGCTCCGTCGTAGATCCGGCGGTGGACGTAATTGGGAAACGGAATGACGGCGCGTTGCTCGAAATCCGATACACCCTCCTCCGCGAGCAGCTCGTCGAAGTCCGCCTCGACTGCGTCGAGATCGGAGACGTCCTTGTTGAAGACATAGCCGTAGGACGTGTGCACGGTCAGCGGAATGACGAACACCCAGCCGTGAGGACGCGCCACCGCGCGGGTATACGTGGGTGCCCGGACCGGCGCGTTCGGCGGCGCCTCGACGACCGGGGGGCCGCGGCGAATGACGGCGCAGTTCGTGGGGATGAAGGAAATGTCGATGTGCTCCTGCGGGTCCAGTTGCCGCGGATAGCCGCGGGCATCGAAGACCAGGTCGTAGCGCTCGGACTCACGGCCCTCGAACTCCACCTCCGCGCCTTCGTCCACTTTCCTGATCGCGGTCACCTTCGCGTCGATGTGGCGGGCCTGCGTACTCGCGCACAACAGGTCCGCCATGAGGTCGGCCGACAGGTGGTAGGCATAGGCCACCTGTTGCGGCGTGAAGTAGTGAGTAAAGTCCTGCCGGCGTCGACCCCACCCCTCGAAGCGGTTGCCGAACTTGCGGGTGCCGTTCAGGCGTTGCTGAACCGTCTCGTGGGGCAACTGCAACAGATGCTGCAGGTCGCGGACCAGACGGGGCCAGCTTCCTTCGCCCACGCCGATGATCGGAATGCGTGAATCGTAGATGTGGTGCAGCTCATGATCGCGCTCCGGGTGCAGCCGCGATACGCTGGCGGCGGCCAGCGCGCCGGCGGTGCCGCGGCCGATGACTGCGATCTTTCTACACGACGTGCTGCCGAGTTCCTTCACCGTGGCGACCTCCCCGGGCGCGAGGCTGACATCAGGGTCCGATGGCGCCCGAAAGCACCATGTAGACATAGGCCTTGATCTGTTCAACCCGGTCTCCGGCGATGACCAGCTTGAGGTGGTGAATTCCGCGCAACAGCAAAAACCGCCCGGTTCTGCCAAACAGAATGCTCGGTTGCGAGACCCAGCCGGCCAGCGCCGCGACTTTCTCCGGCACTACACCCTCCTCGCGGCGCAGGGCCTCCAGCACCGGCTGCCAATCCGTCAGGCCATCGATCCAAATCCGGGGATCAGCCGTGTATCTCTGCTTGACTATGGGCGTCAGGCCGAGCGCGGGACCGATGCCATCCGCCTGCGCGTCGACGTTCACCCCGGTCCTGACGACGTGCGTGCGCTCGCTGAAGCGTGCAAGCACCTCCTGCACGGTCGCGATGTTCCCGGGCCAGGCGATTTCCTCGAGGAAGGAGCAGACCTCCCGCGGCCCGGCAAAGCCCATGATCGCCAGGCGGATCGTGCGTGCGCGCGACGGAAACAGGCCGAACGAGTCGAGGCGGGTGTCTTCCGGTTGCGCCAGGTATACCCGCTCCGCGTTACTGCGCTCCGCCGCGCTCGGTTCCAGGCCGTGGCAGCCTACGAGTCCGTCGACCACGACGCCGACATCGTGCTCCTGCCCGGCGCCGCCGACGACCGTGCGTGCGTTGGGCCGCAGGAACATCCCCGGCAGCGGATCGCCGTCGCCCTCCGACCCGATGTCGTATTCCAGCATCAGCTTGCGGCCGACAATCGCGCGCAGGGGCGAGTCCGCCGCCTCCATGCTGCGAAACAGGCGACTGACCGCCGCCGCCGTAGGATCCGATGGATCGCGCCGCGCCTGCTCTTCGAAGAACGCGCCCGACCGGTTGCCGCTCGCCAGCGAGACGCCGAAATCCGCCCGCGGCCGGCTGTCGTGCAGGGGCAGCTCGAAACCGAACGGCTGGGCACCCATGGTTATCGGCAGGGTCTCCGCCCGTGCCAGCAGGCGTTCCCACTCCTGCTCCCCGATCAGAATGGGAGAGATCCTGTCTCGCAGGTGCCCGAGCAGGTCATGCATGGTCGCGCCTTCTTCCGCCAGTCGTTCCTGGCTGATGGCTATCGCCTCGTGGATGTCCATTGCTCGTGCCTCAGGCGACGATCGGTGGGGTGTTCAGTTCGGTCTCGTCCCAGGGTCGCCGACGAGACCCCGGCGGACGGACTGCTAGGATCGGCGCTCGTCGTCACGCACAGTGCCGTCGACCATGCGGACCAGACGCCGGGACCGCTCCATGACGCGGCTGTCGTGGGTGGCGAAGACGAAGGTCACTCCGAGGTCGCGATTCAGCTCGCCCATGACATCGAGGAGCGCTTCGCTGGTGGCCGAGTCGAGGTTCGCCGTCGGCTCGTCCGCGAGCACCAGGGCCGGACGGCTGGCCACCGCACGCACGACGGCGACCCGCTGCTGCTGGCCGCCGGACAGCTTGCCCGGGCGCCGGTCTTCGAGCCCTTCCATTCCCGTCCGCGCAAAGAGTTCGCGGACCCGCGCCTGACGCTCCTCCGCGGGCACGCCCTGGAGGAGCATCGGGAATTCCGCGTTCTCCAACGCCGTGAGCACGGGGAGCAGGTTATAGGCCTGGAAGACGAAGCCAACCTCCTCGAGCCGAAGCCGCGCCAGCTCCTGGTTCGACATGCGGCTCACCTCGCGCCCGGCAACCCAGACCCGTCCCTGCGTGGGGCGGGTCAGGCCGCCGATCAGATTCAACAGCGTCGTCTTGCCGGAGCCCGACGGCCCCGCGAGCGCGGTGAACTCGCCACGCTCTATGGTCAGGCTGACGTCGCGGACCGCCTGCACGGATTCGGCTTCCTGCTCGAAGACCTTCCAGACCCCGTCGGTCCGGGCGGCTGCCGTGTCGGGCACTGCCATCACACCTCGATTCTCCCTGATTCTCCTTGATTCTCCTTGATTCTCCTTGCGCGCCGAGGGGTCGGCACGAGAGCGGTTACCGATCGAACTTCATCGCCTCGGTCACGTCGACCCGGGCGGCGCGCAGCGCCGGATAGACCGAGGCGAGAATGCCGATGCCGAGAATGAACGCCACAATCTGGACGATGCGTTGCACCCCGAAGATCGGGATGATGATAGGGTCAACGGCGACACCCGAGAATGTCAACTCGTCGATGTCCTGCATGAAGACCGACGTGTCGAGCCCTTCGCCGAAGAAGTACCAGGTGGCCAGCAGTCCCAGGCCGACGCCGACCAGCCCGCTGACAGCGGACATCGTGAGGCCTTCGATGAGCACGACGGTGCCCGTCTGACCCGGCGTAAGCCCCTGCGCCTGAAGCACGCCGAACTCGCGCTGGCGATGCATCACCGACATCAGCACCGTGTTGACGATCCCGAACGCGATGATGACGAACAGGAACCCCTGAATCACGTAATTCCCGAACTCGTCGATCGCGATCCCCGCCGCCAGGACGGGGTTCGCCTCTCGCCACCCCACGACGCGCGCCTCGCCGCGTTCCACCGGCTCCGCCAGCGCCCGCGCCAGGCGGTCGGAGACCCAGCGAGTCCTGCCACTGTTCTGCAGGACGACCGCGACGTTGGTCACGTCGCTCCCGGAACCGAGCCACTCGCCGGCTGTCGCGAGCGTGATGTGGATCGTCCCCTGGTCGATGGCGGCGACGCGGCTGCGGAAGATCCCCACCACGTGGAGCAGCTGGCCCGTAATCTCGCCATCGGCACCCTGCGCCTGCACGACGAAACGCGATCCGATCTCGAGTCCAAGGCTGCGGGCCAGATCGGCGCCGATAAAGGCCGCCAGCCGATCATCGGGCTCGAGGTAGCGCCCTTCGATCACACCATCGTCGATCATGCCGAAGCCCGCTTCGGCGACGGGGTCGACCCCCACGATCTGCGCCGGGCGCGCCCCGGCCGCCGAACTCGCCAGCCCGTTGATGCCGAGCCTGGCGGACGTCGACACGACATGCGGCGCGATCTCCGGGGAGGCCAGCGCCTGCTCGGCGGCGCGAAGGACGTCCGTCGTCAGCCGGTTGTCGATCTGACGGCGCAGCCGGTACTCGGGCCGCTCGACGGTCACGTGTCCGCTCCCCATGCGCACACCGGAATCGACCCACTGCTCGTGGCTGCCGTCGTCGATCGTCATCGACCAGACCAGGAATGCGCCGCCCACGATCATCGCCGAAGCGGTCAGCACCGTGCGACGCAGATGACGGCGCAGGTTTCTCAGGGCGAGCCGGACCAGGACGCGCAGGAGCACGGCTACAGGCCCGACAGAGTGTCGGCAGGCGGCACGCGCGCTGCACGGAGTGCCGGATAGAGGGCGGAGACGAGTGCCGTGACGATCAGGCCGATGGTCGCCCAGGTCCAGGCCGGGACGTTGGTCCCCACACGGAGACTCGGCGTCAGCAGGACGCCCTCCACGGTGAGACTTCCATAGAGCCATCCGAGGTCGGGTGGCGCCGCGGAGAACCAGACCAGCAGCGGCACCGTGACGACGGTCCCGAGGGCCAGCCCGATGACGCCGGTCGCGACCGCCTCGGACAGCACCGTGCCGACCACGGACCGCGGCGATGCACCCAGCGCCAGCATGACGGCGAACTCGCGGCGGCGTTCGAAGGTGGCCATCAGCGTCGTGTTGGCGATGCCGAAGCTGGCGACCGAATAAATGAGGACGATGAAGATCCAGTACGTCGCATCGGCGAGCGCGACATACTGGGCAAGCACCGGATTGAGCTCCGTCCATGACGCGACCGACATCGCCCGTTCCGGGGCTCCAAGGGCGGCTGCGAGGCGGGTCGCGGTCAGGTCGGCCTCGGACGGATCGTCAGTGCTGACCGCGATTTCGTGGACCCGACCCGGATCGAGGACCACGAGCGTCTGGAGGTCTGCGACCGGCATGACCATGGTGCTGGCATCGAACTCGAGCAGGCCGGTCCGGAAGATGCCGGTGACCGTGTACAGGTCGTTGCCCATCGAACCGTCCGCCGCCGAGGCGACGACGATGAGTTCGTCCCCGACGCTCAGCTCGAGCTGCCGCGCCATCTCGTCTCCCACAACGGCTTCGTATCGGCCGGTGGCAGGCATGCGGCCCGCTGCCAGGGGATCCAGAAAACGGGTCAGCGCCACTTCGCGCTCGGGATCGACGCCGAGCAGAACGCCGGCCAATGTCGCTTCGCCGGAACTCACGAGCCCGCTCGCGTACACGCGCGGGGCGGCGGCCACGACCGAGGGATCGGCCTCGATGGTGCGCAGGATCTCCCCCACGTCGGCACCCTCGCGGCCGCCGATGGTCTCGTACAGGCTGCGCTCGGGCCGGTAGTCGGCATCGTGGATCTCGATCGGTCCACTGACGAGCGACGTGGCGTTCTCGATGAGTTCCGTCGAGACCCCGTCAGCCCAGCCGACCATGAACACCACGGCAAAGTAGCCGACCCCGAGGCCGAGCGCGGTGAGAACTGTTCGCTTCCGGTTACGGCCGAGGTTTCGCCATCCGATTCGCCACAACCGGCCTGTCACGTCGCGCTACCTCCCGCGCTGCAGGGTCCGGAGCGAGAAGAAGGACGGATCGACGTCGATGTCGAACTCAAGCTCCTCGTAGCGGATCGTCGTGCGTTCGTCCGGCTTGTCCGCCGGGTGCATGTTCATGACCCTGGGAACGACCCGCCCGCCGAACTCGGTGTAGTCGCCGTGCTCTATCGTCCTGGCCAGCTCGCCGTCCTCGTCGAAGAACTCCGCCCGGACCGGCATGTCGTCGGCCTGCCGGATCCGGTAGTCGATGTGCCCCCAGACGACGGGCACCTCCGGCTTGGGGGTCAGGCGAAAGTCCCAGACAGCCACGCCGTCCGCATCCTCTCCGTCGAACACGAGTTCGATGTCGTAGTCCTCGACGAGCCTGCTGTCCTTGACCAGGTCGTCGTTCGTGAAGTGCGATCCCATCCACGATCCTCCCATCATCGAGGCGGGAACCTTGATCGTCCGATCGACCTTGGGGAGGTAGTTCCAGATGTCCTCGGCGGCCTTCAGAGTCGCCGTGCCGGCCTCCCTCCGCGGCGCCTGCAGGCGGACGAGCGAATAGTCCGTGCCGAGCGACCAGATCTCCATCGTCATCCGCCGCTCCCAGTGCTCGGTCACGATCTCCATCGTCGCGACGCCCCGGCTGGACTCGCCGCGCTGCAACCGGTCCACCCGATCGATGATGGCGATGGGGTCCACCTGGGCCCGGGCCGGCGCCGCAACGGCCAGATGCAGGATCGTGCCCGCAAGCGCGAGCCACATCGCCACGCCGCACCTGTGCGGCCCAGGGAATCCCTGGCGTCCCCGCATGTGAGTGCGCTGAGCGTTACGAGCGACCGTTGCTGTCCGCCGCGGTCATGCCGTCCGGGAAGATCTCGTTCCACGCCGTCATGAAGCGCTTCATCTCGTCTTCCGTACCCACCGAGACCCGCAGCCAGTCCAGCATGGGCGGGAAGTCCCGGCCGACGGCGACGTCGTGCTTGCGGAACTCGGCCCTGACCTCCGACGTCGGACGTCCCGTGCGGACCATGAAGAAGTTCGTGTCCGACGGGAGTACGTCGAACCCCTGCGCCCTGAGGGCGTCCGCGGTCTGGTCCCGAAGCGTGTTCGAGGTCTCCTTGACCCACGCCTCGTACTCCTTGTCCTCGAGCGCGGCGACGCCGCCCCACTTCACGAGCGCGTTCACACTGCCCGTCGCGTAGTCCCGCATCTGGTCGATCATTTCGGGCGGCGCGATCCCGTAGCCGAGGCGCATGCCCGCCAGCCCGTAGATCTTCGAGAAGGTGCGCGTCACGAGCACCCTGCGGCCTTCCTTGATGTAGGGGACGGCCGTCTCGTAGCGCGGGTCCTCGATGAAGTGGTGGTACGCCTCGTCGATGAGGACGGGGACATCTTCCGGAATCCCGTCCAGCAGACGCCGGATGTCGTCCCCCGGCACGATGACGCCGGTGGGGTTGTTGGGATTGCAGATGTAGACCATGCCCACATCGCGATAGTTGCGATTCGTGACCTCGATGAGGTCGTCGATGTCCTGCGTGTAGTCGGGCAGGAGCGGGCGCTCGATCACGTCCGCGTCGATCCCCGAGGCCGTCCGGTAGACGGTCAGGTAGGTGGGCGAAACGCCGACCACCTTCTCCTCGTGGCGCAGGAAGGCGAGGCCCGCCACGCGCAGCGTCTCGCCGGAGCCCGCGTTGATCATCACGTGATCGGTGGGGACCCCGTGCGACTCCGCGATCTTCTCGAGAATGTCGCCGTCGGGATAGCCGTACCGGTTCGAATACTTCCAGGCCCCCTTCATCGCCTCAAGCATCTTCTCCGACGGCCCGTACGGGTTCTCGTTGGAGGAGAGCTTGGCGAGATCATCGTAGGGATCGAGCGGCTCGACGCCCTTCGGGGGAGGCTTGAGTCCGGCGCCGATGACCGCGGTCGGGTTCAGGCCCGCAACGCCCAGGGCCGCGGCGGCGCCGCCCACGAAGTGCCGGCGTGAGAACGTGTGCTGGGAATCCATCGCTTCCTCCATGCTCCCTCAAGTTCCTGTCGCCCGGCCGTCGTCCGCGAACCGGGAGTGCGGCCCGAACAAAACGATGCACTGATACTCTGCGGCGCGAGACGTGGCCCGCGCAACGGTGACGGCGTATCCTCCGCTCGAATGGCCCCTCACGAGACCACCCCCGATGCCGGCGTTCCCCCCATCGTCCCGGACGCGATGGCCATCCGCGTGCGGCCGGAGTACGTGGCGGAACATTCGGACCCCGCGACCTGGCGCTATGTGTTCGTCTACCACATCACGATCGAGAATGTGGGCACGGAGACCGCGCAACTCTTCTGGCGCCACTGGCTCATCCACGATCTCGTGGCGGGCGACCACGAGGTCGAGGGGGAGGGCGTCGTCGGGCAGTCCCCGGTGCTGAGGCCGGGGGATTCGCACCGGTACAACAGTTTCTGCATCCTGCGAGGCCCGACGGGTCACATGGAGGGGTTCTACCACTTCCGGCGCCGGGACGGCTCCGTCTTCCGCGCCCCGATCCCGCGCTTCCAGTTCACCGCCCCGCCCGAAGCCGTGGGCACACTGTTCAACTAACGCGAGCGCCGGGACGCATGGCGGAACCGCTGCACCGAGGGCTCTGGGCCCGGAACGCCGGCCTCGCGCAGGCCTGTCTGCGCTCCCCGTTCGTACGCGGCCTCGCTGACGGATCGCTCGATCCCGAGGCGTTCCGGCGGTACGTGGCACAGGACGCCTTCTTCCTGCGCGCCTTCTTCAGCGCCTACGCCCTCGCCGCCGCTCGCGCCTCGGACCGGATCGAGGTGGCCCGCCGGCTGCACGCGCTGATGCAGGGGGTCCTCGATGAACTGGAGCTTCATCGCGCGTACGCCGAGCAACTCGACATCGATCTCGAGTCCGTCACGCCCAACGCGGCCGCCACCGGGTACACGGATTTTCTCGCCCGCACGGCCTGGCACGCGGAAGCGGGCGAGATTATCGCCGCCATGACGCCCTGCATGCGGCTCTACGCCTGGCTCGGGCAGCGCCTGTCGGCGGGGGATCACACGGAGAACCCCTATCGAGACTGGATCGAGACGTACGCCTCGCCGGACTTCGAGGGGCTCGCCGCGGAACTCGAGGGACTGCTCGACGATCTGGCGGCGGACCTGCCGGAGCGGGCGGCGGAGGCCTATGCCGAGGCCATGCGCCACGAACTCGCCTTCTTCGAGGCCTTCGACGGGTAGCCGGGAAGCGCGTGGCCGGGCCGTCGGCCGCGCTAGAAGCGGTAGGTGTAGTTCAGCTTGATCGAGGCGCCGCGGGAGAGCGTCCTCAGATCCATCCACCCCATCAGGTCCGCATCGTCCGGCTCGTCGAGGAGTCCGGACTCCAGGTTCCGCCAGTTGTGGGTGTAGACGAGGAAGAGGTCGTTGCCAGGCTGCAGGATCCAGCGGAAGCGCATGAACAGCCCCAGCACGCGACTCACATCGTCGTACTGGAACTGGTTCGTCACGCCGATCCACGGGGTCGGATCCCATGAACCCTCGAGTCGATAGAGGTTCGTGACGAAGTCCCCCTGAGGCAGGTACACGGCGTTGCGCTCGTAGCCCGTCTCCAGGTTGATCCCGGGATTCGGCCGGAAGTTCGCGTTCAGGTCGACCCGCACGCGGTCGCCGTTCCAGAATCCACCGAAGTTGGCCCCGCCCCGGACCGAAACGGGACGGCGGCTCGTCGTGCGGCCGCGGAGCCGGTAGTCCCAGGTCGTGTAGTCGCCCGGCACGATGTCGATGCCGTTGCTGATCTGGAACTGACGGTCGAGGAACTCGTAGGTCCGGACCGCCTCGAAACTCAGGTTGTCCCCGCTCTCAAAGTCGATGTCGATGAAGTTCAGCTGAAGTTCCTGCTCCTCGAGGATCATGGACCCCAGTTCCCACAGATTCCTCAACTGGACCGAGACCTCCACCTGCCGGATCCAGTCGATGGCGGGACGGGGGGACCACCCGATCCGCGGCTCCACGCGGCGGAAGTCGTTGCGGGCTACGAACCCGACCGCCGGACTGTAGTCGTCGCCGAACTCCCGGTAGGAGACGTGCCCCGACCACAGGTCGTTGGGGAAGTTGATCCGGGCGCCCCAGGCGGAAAGGTCCTGGAAGGTTCGCGACACGGCCGGATCGGGGTTCGAGTTCCAGACCATGAACGCCTCGGCCTCGAAATTCTGGTTCCCGAACAGGCTGCTGGTCCGATAGTCGAGGTCCGCGCCGAGCGTATGCCGGTCCGCGGGAAGCAAGCCGTCCGCGTCGGCAGCGGTGGTCCGCCGCGTATAGATGGCTCCGATGGCCGACTGCTCGAAGATGGGGACCCGGGCCCGGGCCACCGTGAAGGCCTCGTTTTCGAAGCGAACGTGGTCTTCCGGCGGAGGGTCTGCCGGATCCGCCGGCACCCCGGTCTCGACGAACGAATGAGCGCCCGTGCCCATCTGGTAGAAGCCGAGGTCGACGCCATTGACCTGACCCGTGAGGCGGAGCCCGTAGTCGATGGGGATCTGCTGCCCGCCCTCGATCCCGATCCGCCGCGAGAAGAAGGGCTGCGGGCCGCTGCGGGGAGCAAACGTGAACACGCTCGATCCCTCGAGGAAGAAGTCGCGCCGCTCGGGGAAGCGCAGCGGGAAACGCGTGAGGTTGACGCGGCGCTGGTCGCTCTCCACCTCGGCGAAGTCCGTGTTGACGCTGAAGGAGGCGCGGAGACTCGGAGTCACGCTGTAGTTGAGGTCGAGGCTCACGTCGCGCGGGAACGTCGTCGGGTCGACGTCGCCGGGGGTGTTGCGCCAACTGCCGATCCCCGAGGCCACCGCCTCCAGGCCGATGCCCTGCGAGACACCGTCGAGTCCTGCCAGTTCGCCCGCGAACACGAGGCGGTTCAGGCCCTCGTTCCGCCCATATCCGCGCCACAGGATTTCCTCGTTGTTTCGCCGGATCGAACGCAGAAAGTTGATGCCCCAACTCCCGCCGCCCGGGACGAAGTTCAGGGTGCGGAAGGGGATCCGGATCTCCGCGGACCACCCGTCGGGGCGGCGCGCGGTACGCACTTCCCATATGCCGTCCCACGAGCGGTTCACGCCCCCGAATCCGCCGCCGCCACCCGGCCCTCCGCCACCGGTGCCCGTGATGAGCCCGTCGCTGAGGGCGCCGGCCGCGTTGGTCTCGAAGTGGTAGCCCGTGCGCCCGTCCCGGAACGTGTCGAGCACCCAGGCGAACCGGTCGTCCGTGAACAGAAACGCGTCGCGCGCGCGCTGTCGGGCGAGGATGCGGTCGGGCTCGTCGAACAGGATCGCCGCGATATAGAGGTTGTCGCGATCGTAGGCGACGCGGACTTCCGTGGGGTGCGACGGAGGGCCGCCCTCGACGGGTTCGCGCTGCCGGAAGTCGCTGATCGCCTCGATGCGGCCCCAGACCGATTCCTCGATGCGGCCGTCGAGATCGATGCGCTCGTCGGCCGTCAGTCGCGCGGCCTGGATGGTGGAGCCACCGACCTCCTGGGCCGCGACGGCCCGAGGTCCGCAGGGAAAGAGTGCCGCAAGGGCGAGACCCGGCCCCAGGAGCCGAACGTAGAGCGCGCGTGTCATCGGTGTCCGCTGTATCCGCGTCGATCCCGGGTGGTGGCCGTCGACTTCCGGCCGAGGTTCATGCGAGGCTCAGAAAGACGACACGCGCGCCGCGGGCAGGGTTGAATCGAAGACAGGTCGAATCGGGAAGGGTGGCTGGCGGATCGGTGCCTCAGGTGACGATGATGCGGGATCCGACCATGATGCTCGGGTGCGTGGCGCAGTGGTAGACGTACGTGCCCGGCACGCTCGGGGTCACGGTGAACGTCTCGTTGTTGCCGAACGTCCCGCTGTCGAAGGCCCGCGCGCCCGAGGGCACCGCGGTCGACGTCACCGTGTGCGGGTTCGCGCCGATGTGCCGCCAGCCCACCGTCTCGCCGCTCCGGATCGTGACCTCCGCATCTCCGTTCCGGCGTCCGCTCGGATCGACGAAGGCGTTGTCCTCGATGTTCACGGTCACGTTCGCGCCCGGCACGGGCCCGCCCGGCGGAGGAGGCGGCGGAGGAGGCGGCTCGGCCGGTGCCGATCCGGGCCCGGCGCCGTCACCGCAGGCGGCCAGGACGAGCATGCCGGAGAGGGCGGCAACGAATTCGCGACGTCTCAAGAAAGCGTCCTTTCGGCCTTGCGAAACCCTGTCGATCTTCGTGCGTAGTATGATTCCGTACCATACCGGGTCACCGGGGCGGGGTTCCACGCCCCGTCGCCGGACCCGCGCGGCCAAGTTCAGTCGGGAGAGATACATGAACGGCAAGAGTTGCAACAGAGTGGCGAACGCGCTGCTGCTCGCCGGAGCCCTCAACTGGGGATTGATCGGCCTCATCGGATTCAACTTCGTGGCCGCCGCCTTCGGCCCGCTCGCCCGGCTCGTGTACATCGCCGTCGGCTGGGCCGCGCTGTACCGGATCTTCGCCAACGGCAGCCGGGACTCCTGATCAGGAGTTGCAGGGGGTGCCGAAGCGTCGCGCGAGAGCGACCGCGGCCCCCCGTCCCCTGAATTCCTCCCCGAAGTAGTCGTACAGGAGACGCGTCATCTCCGCGATGGTGCGTTCCCGCCGCCACGTCGGGCGCCGAAGGGTGTTCACGAACACCGAGACGATGAGGTGCCCCGCGCCATCCGGCAGCGTCACGATCCCCACGTCGTTGATGGCGCCGCCCATCGTTCCCGTCTTGTGCGCGACGAAGGTCGACTGGGGCAGCCGGCCCCGCATCCGCCCGCGTCCGGACCGCGACCGGTTCAGTACGTCGAGGATCCACGCGCGCGATTCGGGCGTGAGCCCCTTGCCCTCGTGCATCGTGAGCAGGAGATCCGTCATCCCGTCCGGAGTGGCCGTGTCCCGCGGGTCCGTCCCGTAGCGCTCGCGCGCGGCCTGCCGGTGCGCGTCGGGCAGGGCATCGCGCAGCCGGAAGTACTGATAGCGATACAGTTCGCTCTCGGGGATCGTGTCCGGGAGGCCGACCAGGTCCGCGAAGGTGCGGGCTTCGGAGCGGTCGACCCTCACGCCCTCGACGCCCAGCCGGCGGACCTGGCGCGTGGCGGCCTCGGGTCCGCCCGACATGTTGAGGATCACGTCGGTCGCCGTGTTGTCGGACTGGCCCAGCATGAGCGAAAAGAGACTGTCCACGGTCAGGCGCGCGGATCGCGCCCCCGACCAGGCGGCGAGCGGACTGTGCCCCGGGCGAAACTCCTCCACCGTCACCACGACGGTCTCGGCGGGATCGATCTCCCCGAGGTCGACGCGCCGCAGGAACTCGAGCGCCATCGGGACCTTCGATACGCTCGCCATCGGATAGGGCCGGTCTCCGTTGAACGAGACCCGGGCGCCCGACTCGACGTGCAGGGCGGACACGCCGACGGCGTCGCCGACCCTGCGCGCGATGCGACGGAGGCCCTCCCCGACCGAATCCGGCACGACACACGCCGCGCCCATGGGCATGGGGCCCGGGAGCGGCGGCGCGAGGGGTTCCTGCGCAGCGGCCGGGCCCGAGGGCGCGAGGAGGATGCCAAGCCCGAGGAAGGTCGCGCGTGGACTCATCAGCGCTCCGGCCATGAACTGAAGGACATGCGTTCGCCTTTTCCCTCGTGAACTCCCGCTCAATGTGTGAGAACATGCGGAGAGCGGAAACGTTGTATCCCGCGCGGCGTCGCCCCGCGCGTCTCGCGCGCACGGGTTCGTTTCCCTAGTGTGCGAGTCCCAAAGCAATGTCGCATCGACGGATCGTTCGTCCAGGAGGTTTCATGCGTTTCCCGCGCCCGAGATGGATCCACGTTGCCCTCATCGCGCCGCTCTCGCTCGCCATCGCCTGCGGAGGAGGAGAACAAGCCGAGGACGCCGAGATGGCCGCCGAGCCGGCCGAACAGATGCCCGCCGAGCCGGCCGTCACCGTCCGGATCACGCAGCCGGAGGAAGGCGCGACGGTGGGTCCGGACGTCCTGGTCGTCATGGAGACGGAGGGGATCGAGATCGTCTCCATCACGCCGCCGGTCGTCGGCACCGGACACCATCACCTGTACGTCGACGTGGATCTCACGCCGCTCTCCGACCTGATCCCGCAGAACGACCCCCAGATCATCCACATGGGGGATGGGAGCACCGAGTACATGCTGGAGGGACTCGCGGCCGGAGAACACCGCCTCATCGCGGTGGTGGCCAACCCGGCGCACATCCCGCTCGATCCGCCCGTCGTGGACACGCTCCACTTCACGGTCGCGAACGAAGAGTGATGGCGGCCGGCCGGGTCTCCGCCGGGGTTCCGCTCCTCTCGCTCGTCCTCGCGACGGGCTGCGCGCCCGGCGAGGGAACCGGCGCCGCAGAGGAGATGGCGGGCGGCGAGGAAGTGTCGCCGACGCCCGAGCCACAGCACACGCTGACGGCGGACCAGACGCACAACCGCTGGAGCCGGGCGATCCCGCCGATCCTGTACGTGGAGTCGGGCGCCGTCATCGAGGCGTATCTCGAGGAGGCGTCGGACGGGCAACTGACACCGGAGTCCACGTTCGAGGATCTCGCCCGGCTGAGCTTCGATCCCATCCACCCGCTGACGGGGCCGGTGTACGTCGAGGGCGCCGAGCCGGGCGACCTCCTCGCGGTCACGCTGCACGAGATCGAACTCGGCGACTGGGGCTGGGTCGCGAACGTTCCCGGATTCGGGTTCCTCGCCGACCGGTTTCCCGACCCGAATCTGAGAACCTTCGAGTTCGAGCCCGGGGATACGAGCGTCGACTTCGCGCCCGGGATCCGGATTCCGCTGCGACCGTTTCCCGGCGTGATGGGGGTGGCGCCCGACACCGATTCGATGCTCGTCACCATCCCGCCCCGCCAGAACGGCGGCAACATGGACGACCGCGACATGGTCGAGGGCTCGACGGTGTACTTCCCGGTCCTGGTGGAAGGCGCACTCTTCTCGATGGGGGACCCGCACGTCGCCCAGGGGGACGGCGAGGTGGGCGGCACGGCGATCGAGGGGCCGTTGCGCGTCGTCTACGAACTCGAGGTCATCAAGGGCGCCGGTCCGATCGCGTCGCCCCACTACGAGACGGATGAATTCTATGCGGTGACGGGCTTCGCGCCGACGATCGACGAGGCCGCGCGGAACGCCGTCGAGGCGATGATCGACTACCTGGCGACTTCGCGGGACCTGTCCCGCCAGGAGGCCTACCAGCTCGCGTCGATGGCCGGCGACCTCAAGATTTCCGAAGTCGTGGACGTGCCGAACATGCTCGTCGCCATGCGCATCTCGAAGGACGTGATCGGCAACTGACGCTCGGCCGCGGAAGGTCCGCGTGCGCGGCCGGGGTCAGAGGCCGCGCGCGTCGATCGCGAGCAGCGTCCGGAGCAGCACGTTCGTCCCCGCCGTGATCTGATCCGGCTCCGTGAACTCGAGCGGCGAGTGGCTGATGCCGCCGCGGCTCGGCACGAAGATCATCCCCACCGGCCCCAGCAACGCGACGCTCTGCGCGTCGTGGCCCGCCCCGCTCGGCATGCGGAGTGCGGTGAGGCCGAGATCGAGGGCCTCTGCCTCGATGATGTCCCGGAGGCGCGGGTCGGTCGGCGCCGCGCGACTCTCGTAGAACTGCTCGAGGGATACCGTCGTGCCGTCCGCCGCCGCGATCTCCTCCGCGCGTCCCCGGATCGCCTGGAACACGGCGTCGATCCCGGTCATGGCGAGGTCGCGGATCTCGAGGCTGAAGGTGACCCGGCCGGGGATGACGTTCGGCGCGCCGGGCTCGGCCGTGAGCCGGCCGACGGTGGCCACGTGCCGCCCGGGCAGTTCCCGCGCGGTCACGTGCACCGCGTCGATGATGCGTGCGGCCGTCACCATGGCGTCCTGCCGCATGTCCATGGGCGTGGTGCCCGCGTGGTTCGCGAAACCTTCGACCGTGACGGTCCAGCGCCGGATGCCGACGATGCCCTGCACGACGCCGATGTCGAGTTCGCCCCGGTGGAGGACGAACCCCTGTTCGATGTGCAGTTCGAGGTAGGCCGTCAGGCTGCCGGCCTCCCGCCGGGCCGCGGCCAGGTCGGTGAGGTCGCCGCCCAGGCGTTTCGTGCCTTCGCCGATCATGAACCCGCTCGCGGTGACGATGTCGCGCTCCCAGGGCAGGGTCTCGCCCGCGATCGCGCGGCTCCCGGTCTTGCCGCCCTCCTCGTTGGCCCAGATCGCGAATTCCAGTGGGTGCCGGGTCTCGCGGCCCGCGTCCACCAGCGTCGCGATCGCCTCGAGTGCGCCCATGGAGCCGACCTGGCCGTCGTAGCTTCCGCCCGCCGGGACGGAGTCGATGTGGGAGCCGACGACGATGGGGGCGAGCGAGGGGTCGGTGCCGCGCCGGCGTCCGATCAGGTTGGCTGCCCGGTCCACGTGCACCTCGAGGCCGAGATCGGACAGGATGTCCGAGAGCCAGGCGCGGGCTGCCCGGTCCTCGTCGCTGTAGGCGAGCCGCGTCGTGCCCTCCTCGGCGCTGCTGAAGCGCGCGAGTTCGCCGAGGCGGCGGTTGAGCCGGTCGCCGTCCACGAGCAGCCGCTGGCCGCGCAGCGCGCGGAGCGGTCCGGAGGTGGCCGCCGCCCCCGCGACGCCGAGGGCGAGCGCCCCGAACCGCCGCCGGGAGATCGGTCCCATCAGTGGCTGAGGCCGTAGATGATGTAGTTGATGGCGAGTTCGTAGGCGTAGGTCGACCGGTCGATCGGGTAGTACGGGTTCTCGGACCACTCCCACGCGTCGCCCAGATCCGTGTTGTGGTTGATGACGACCATCAGCTCGCCATGGTCGTCGAAGATCCCGCGGACCGTGGGCGGGCAGGGTCCCCAGCACTCCTCGTAGCGTCCGCGCATCGCGTTGTTGACGCTCGGGACCGTCTTCAGCTCGTCGATGTCGTAGAACTGGTGGAAGATCGGGTGATCCATCGGAATCGGCTCGATCCGGCGGCCGGGCAGGATGCGGGACATGTGGTACTCGAAGTTGTACCACGCGTCCTCTCCCCAGAAGTCGTCCACCACGAGGAATCCGCCCGCCTCCAGATAGCCCCGGAGACCTTCGATTTCGGCTTCCGAGAGGTTCATGTAGCCGACTTCCAGCATGTAGAGGAAGGGGAAGCGGCGCAGTTCGGGGTCGGCGAGCGAAACCGGGTTCTCCCACTCGTGCAGGTCCAGCATCGTGAGCAGGCGATGGAGGATGAAGAGGAACTGGCGGTCGGCCTTCGGGAAGTCCGTGGACCAGGTGCCGCGTCCCCGTCCCCCCCACCACCCTCGCGAACCGGAGTAGATGGCGCGCGTGAAGTAGAAGTCGCGGCCCCACTCCGCCTGCGCCTGGGCCAGCCCCGGTTCGCGCTCGAGGAGCCGGTCGCGCGCGGCCGCGCGCTCCTTGAGATCGGCATCACTCGCTGCGTCGGCGACCCCTTCCGGCAGCGGGTCGGATCGTGCCGTCATGCCCGTCACGGCGGCGGCGGCGAGCACGGCGGCCAGCGCGGTGGCGACGATCGGGGCGGAGCGCAATCGGAGACGCATCATACGCTCATAAGGATTGCCGGAGGCCCGCTCGTCAACTACTTCCCGTTTTCCCCCGGGGTTCCCCCGGACGGTCCCGAGCCGCGGCAGGCGCCGACATGAACGAGCCCGACGGCCGAGCCAACGTCCATCTGGACGGCGTCACCCTCCGCTTCGGGGGCGTGACGGCGCTCGAGAACGTGTGCCTCGACATCCGCGGCGGCGAACTCCTCGCGCTCATCGGTCCGAACGGGGCGGGCAAGACGAGCGTGCTCAACTGCATTTCCGGGCTCTACCGGCCCACGGAGGGCGCGATCGCGCTGCGGGATGCCACGGGCCGCTCGCATGCGCTCCACCGCCTGCCGCCGCACCGGATCGCCCGGCTCGGCGTCGCGCGCACCTTCCAGAGCATCGAACTCTTCAAGCACATGACCGCGCTCGACAACATCATGCTCGGCCGCCACGTCCACATGCGGGGTGGAGTCCTGTCGGGCGGGATCTTCTGGGGTCCCCAGCGGCGCCGTGAGATCCGGCACCGCATGCGGGTCGAGGAAGTGATCGATTTCCTCAACCTGGAGCCGATCCGGCACGCCATCGTCGGCAACCTCCCCTACGGACAGCAGAAGCTCGTGGAACTCGGCCGCGCCCTGGCGCTCGACCCCGAGATCCTGCTCCTCGATGAACCGCTCGCCGGGATGAACTCCGAAGAGAAGGAGTCGATGGCGCGCTTCATCCTCGACGTGCACGAGGAGTGGGGGACGACCCCGGTCGTCATCGATCACGACATGGATGTGATCATGGACATCTCCGAACGCGTGATCGCGCTCGAGTTCGGGCAGGTGATCGCCGAAGGCCCGCCGGCCGACGTCCGCGCGGATCCTCGCGTGATCGAGGCGTATCTGGGCCACGGGGAATCCGCGGCCGGGGCCGTCTCGTGAGCGCGTCATGAGCAGCGGATTCGTGGACGGCAGCCTGCCCGTGCTCCTTCAGTCGCAGGCGGTGAGCCGCGGGGGGCGCGTGGCCATGCGCGAGAAGGAGTTCGGGATCTGGCAGAGCATCACCTGGACGGAATACGCGCGGCGCGTGCGCCACTTCGCGATGGGGCTCCGCGAACTCGGTCTCGAGAGCGGCGACCGGATCGCGATCGTGGGGGATAACCGTCCCGAGTGGGTCATCGGCGAGCTGTCAGCGCAGTCGCTCGGCGCGCTGCCCCTCGGCCTCTACCAGGACGCGGTCGCCACCGAACTCGAGTATCTGCTCGCGGCCTCGCGGGCGCGGATCGTCGTCGCGGAGGACCAGGAGCAGGTCGATAAGGTGCTCGAGATCCGGGAGGCGCTGCCGCGCCTCGAGCACATCATCTACTACGATCCGCGCGGACTCGGCCGCTACGAGGCGCCCGGGCTCCTCGCGTTTCCGGATGTGGAGCGCCGGGGGGCCGAGCGCGACCGCGCGATGCCGGACGAGTACGCCGCCGCCCTGGGGGCGGTCCGGGCCGACGATCCCGCGCTCCTGTGCACCACCTCCGGGACGACGAGCAAGCCGAAGCTCGCCGTGCTCTCGCACTCGAATCTGCTCAGCATGGCCGGACAGCTGCAGGATGTGGACCCGATGGCGGCGGAGGACGAATTCGTCTCGTTTCTCCCGCTCGCGTGGATCGGAGAGCAGATGATGACGATCTCCCGCCACATCCTCGTCGGCTTCCCGGTGAACTTCCCCGAGGAACCCGGCACCGTGCGGCAGGATCTGCGCGAGATCGGGCCGCGCGTGATGTTCTCGCCGCCCCGCATCTGGG
>VXMR01000145.1 GCA_009841005.1 Gemmatimonadales bacterium | reverse complement strand
GGCTCGAGAAGATCGTCGCCATCGCCGCCACGAGCACGATGGGACGGGACCACGAACCCAGCGTCGTGCTGTACATGTCGACGAGTTGCGTGGAGAACACGGCCCCCGCGTCGCTGAGGGCGACGTCCGCCTGGTAGAGGACGGTGGCCCCCACCGACACGAAGATGAGGGCGAGGATGCCGGTGCCGACGAAGCCCACGAGGAAGTCACGCTTCGCATCCGCGACCGAGGTCCGCGCGCCCGTGGTCTTGTCCTTGGCGAGCGTCCACAGGCTGCTCCACACCGCGACATCGACGGGCGACGGCATCCACCCGATGAGGGCGAGCAGGAAGGCGAAGGGGACGACGGTGCCGACGACGTCGCCCGGCCAGATGGCCAGCGTCGAGAGGTCGGCGCGCGGGGCGGCCACGAGCGCGGTCGCCACGGTCGAGAGGACGAGCATCGCGAGCAGGATCTTGATCGTGATGTCGAGGCCGCGGAAGCGCCCCACCGCGAGCACCGCCACGCAGGCGCCCATCAGCACGGCCCCCGTCGCCGCCAGCGGCCACTCGGCGCCGAAGGCGTAGCGCGTGAGGAAGGCCATGAACATCGCCAGCGCGGCCAGCGAGATGATCGCGGTCACGAGGGTGATGGCGAGAAAGAGCCACAGCGCCCAGGTGCCGATGTCGCGGTAGCCCTCGACCAGGCTCCGCCGGGTGGCCGCGGCGTAGCGCGCCCCGTACTCGAAGAAGGGATACTTGAGGACGAGCGCGAAGACGATCACGCCGACGAAGGCGAACCCGGCCTCCCCCCCCGCGCGGGTGGACTGCACGAGGTGAGAGACTCCGATGGAGGTCGCGGCCCAGATGAGCCCGGGGCCAAAGCTCCTCCAGAAGCTGGAGCGGGAACGCGCGGCGGGTTCGCTCATTGGGCTTCCTCCGGCCGGACGTGGGCGGCGGGGCCTGGCAGCCCGGTCTCGGCACCCGCTGCCAGGATCGGATGGGCCTGAGGATGCGCCATCGCCGCCCCGGCGTGCAACGCATCGTGCAACCCTGCGGCGATCGTGCGATAGTGAGTCGACGGCCGCCCGTTCCCCGTACCCGGAGATGTGCCCGTGCTATCCACGCTCGCGCTCGCTGCCGCGATCCAGCTGCCCGCCCAGGCGCAGGAACTCGTGCCCGGAACGCGCTACGACCCCGACATCCCGACGCTCGAAGAGGTGGCGGGACACGGCTTCCGCGAGGTCGTCACGCCGCCGGACGACGTGATCCGGTACATCGAAGCGCTCGCCGCGGCGGCGCCGGAGCGGACGCGTCTGATCCAGTACGCGGAGAGCTGGGAGGGGCGGCCGCTCGTCGTCCTCGTCATCGGTTCGGCGGAACGCATGGCGCGGCTCGACGAGGTCAAGGCCGGGATCGCGCGGCTCGCGGATCCCCGCGGCCTCTCCGACGAGGAGGCGGAGGCGCTGCTGGCCGAGCTTCCGGTCGTCACCGCGCTGATGCACTCGATTCACGGCGACGAGATCAGCCCCAGCGGCGCCGCGATGGCCGAAGCCTACCACCTGCTCGCGGCGACGGAGGATCCCGACGTCGATCTCATCCTCTCGGAGTCGCTCGTCCTCATCGATCCCATGGAGAACCCGGACGGACGGAACCGTTTCGTGTACCAGAACTCGGTCGCGCAGGCGCGCTGGCCGGACGAGGCCCGCGTTTCGGCCGAGCACGATCCGCCGTGGCCCGGCGGGCGCGGGAACCACTACCTGTTCGACCTCAACC
Source organism: Gemmatimonadales bacterium (assembly GCA_009841005.1). GTDB lineage: Bacteria > Gemmatimonadota > Gemmatimonadetes > Palauibacterales > Palauibacteraceae > Palauibacter > Palauibacter polyketidifaciens. Next base: position 27,776 of record VXMR01000145.1, on the reverse strand, counting down.
GGGACCTCTTCATCCAGAGCCAGGTCGAGACGCGCGGGAAGGTGGACATCCTGCTTGAGTTCCGCCCCCACATCGTGGCGGACCTGCACGAGATGGGAGGGGACGCGACCTACTTCTTCCCGCCGACGGCGCCGCCCTCCAACCCGTGGTTCGGGGAGCGGCAGGTTGCGCTCATGGACGTGTTCGGGGAGGCGATCGCGGCGCGCTTCGACGCACGCGGGTTCGCGTACTTCAACCGGGACGTGTACGACCTCTTCTATCCGGGGTACGTGGACATGTGGCCGATGGGCTACGGCGCGCTGGGGATGACGTACGAGCAGGCGGGTTCGGGGGGCCTCAGGCTCCGGCAGTCGGACGACGATCTGCTCACCTACGGCGACGGCGTGCTGCACCACTTCACGGCGGGGATCGAGACCGCGCTCACGGCCGCGCGGAACCGGGACCGGATCCTGCGGGACTACCTGGCGTACCTGCGCGAGGGGATCGCGCTCGGAGAGCGGGGGCCGGCCGAGATCGTGCTGCACTCGGCGCACGACCCGGGGATGGCGGAGCGGCTCGCCCTCATGCTCGTCGAGAACGGGATCGAGGTGTTTCGTGCCGCCGGTCCGGTGACGGCCGGCGACCGGACGCTGCCCGCCGCTTCGAGCTTCATCGTGCCGCTCGACCAGCCCGCGCACCGCCTCATTCACAACCTGCTCGACGCGCACGTTCCGATGGAGGAGGAGTTCGTGCAGCGGCAGATCGAGCGCCGCGCGAACCGGCAGCCGGACGAGATCTACGACCTGACGGCGTGGAGCCAGCCGCTGCTCTGGGACGTGGAGGCGATCGAGACCGCGGCGACGGGGGCACGGGGCGCGGCGTTGACCGCGAGCGACGCCGCCGCGCGTCCGGAGGTGGCCGGCGACGCGGGCGGAGTCGAGTCCGCCGACCCGCTGCCCGAGGCGCTCGTCGGTTACCTCGTCCCGTGGGGCACGAACGGGGCCGCGGCGGTCGCCGAGGCGCTGCGCGAGGGCCTCCGCGTCCGGGCCGCCGGCGCGGAGTTCACGCTGGACGGCCGCCGCTTCGGCGTCGGCACCGCCATCCTCCGGTCAGCCGAAAACGACCCGGATCTGCGCCACCGCCTGGCCGGCATCGCCGCCCGGCACCGCGCCGAGGTCGTGCCCATCGACGACGCGTACGTGCGCGAGGGCATGTCGCTCGGCAGCCGTTACGTCCGGGCGCTGCGCGAGCCGCGCGTGCTCCTCGTCTACGACGCCCCGGGCGGGAGCTACTCCGTGGGCTGGACGCGCTACGTCCTCGAGCGGCGCTACGGCCAGCGCGCGACGGCCGTGCGGGCGTCCAGCCTCGGCCGGGCGCGGCTCTCCGACTACGACGTGGTCGTGTTCCCGAGCGGCAACTACGGATCCGCGGTCGGCGAGGGGATGCTGGACCGTCTCCGCGCCTGGATGCGCGATGGCGGCACGCTGATCACGATGGCGGAGTCATCCCGCTGGGCCTCGCGGGCGGGGCTCCTCGCCACCGACACCGAGCGCCGGGGCGGCCGCGCCGAGGGCGACGACCCGCCGGAGCCCGAAACCCCCGAGCAACCCATCGAGTACCTCGATGCGATCTCTCCCGCAGACGAATCGCCGGAGGGCGTGCCCGGCGCGATCCTGCGCACGCTGCTCGACGCGGAACACTGGCTCGCCGCCGGCACCGATGGCGAGATCGGCGTCCTCGTCACGGGCTCCCGCGTCTTCCGTCCGGTCACGCTCGACGAGGGCACGAACGTGGGACGCTACGCCGACCTCGAGGACCTCGTTCTAAGCGGCATCGTGTGGGAGGAGTCGCGCCCGCAACTGGCGAGCAAGGCCTTCCTCATCCACCAACCGGTCGGCCGCGGCCAGCTCGTCGCCTTCGCCGAAGACCCGAACTACCGCGCCTACACCGAGGCGACGCAACTCCTGTTCATGAACGCCGTCCTCCTCGGCCCCGGCCGCTAGGGCTCGCGGGTCTTCCTCCGAGCCGGAAATTGCAAAACCACGCTCAGGAACGTTGCAAAACTACGATCGGAGACGTTGCAGATCGCCAAACGGGCCCGTCGCCGGGGCGCGAAAACGCCCCGGCCGGCCCGATTTGATCGTCAGGAGCTGGCGTCGTCGGAGACGGCGCGGGTGGTGTCGTCGTCGTGCGTGCCGAACTTCTCGAACCAGGTGCGCAGGAAGAGCTGCGTGCGCAGGAAGTTCGACGGCGTGCTGCTCGTCCCGTGCCACTCGTTGCGGAAGCGGATCATCGCCGTCGGCACCCGCTCCATCTTGAGCGCCTGGTAGTACTCCTCCGTCTGCGGCATCGGCGTCCGCAGGTCCATCTCCCCCGTCATGAGCATGGTCGGCGTCGTCACGTTGCCCACGTACATGAGCGGCGAGCGGCGCAGGTGCTCGGAGGGATCGTCCCACGGGAAGTGCTCGAAGTTGCGGTACCAGCCGGGGCCGTCCGTCGTCCCCACGAAGGAGAGCCAGTTCGTGACCGGGCAGTTCGCCGAGGCGGCGCGGAAGCGGTCGGTGTGGCCGACGACCCATGAGGTGAGCACGCCGCCGCCGGAGCAGCCGTACACGAACATGTTGTCCTCGTCAACGTAGCCGCGCTCGATGACCTCGTCCACGCCCGCCATCAGGTCATCGAAGTCCTGCGACGGATAGGCGTTCTTGATCGCGTTCCCGAAGTCCGTGCCGTACCCGGAGCTGCCGCGCGGGTTGGTGTAGACGACGACGTAGCCGTTCGCGGCGTGCTCCTGCCAGCCGAAGTTGAACCCGGTGTTGTACATCCCGTGCGGTCCGCCGTGGATCGACAGGATGAGCGGATACTTCTTCGACGGATCGAAGTCGGGCGGCTTCACGATCCAGCCCTGGATGTCCCAGTCGCCCACCGACTTGTACCAGATCTCCTCGACCTCGCCGAGCGTGACGCCCGCCAACACGTCGTCGTTCACGTTCGTGAGCTGCATGACGTTGCCGCCGTCGTCGAGATCGAAGGAGACGACGTCGCCGGGACCGTGCGGCTCGGTCAGCGTGCCCATCGCCTTCCCGTCGTCCGTGAAGGAGCTGAGGCTGAGGAGGTGGTTGCCGGTCGTGACCTGCGTCACGCCGCCATCCACGGAGGCGAAGTGCAGGTTGCGCGTGCCCTCGCGGTTCACGTTGAAGTAGACGCCGCTCCCGTCGGGCGCCCACATGAGCTGCGGGCTCCCCCGCATGCCGCGGTCGAAGTCGCCCGAAATCTGACGCACGCCGGAGCCGTCCGGGTTCATCACGTAGAGGTGGGAGTTCCGGTAGGTGTCGTCGTTCCAGTCCTGTCCGGAATAGGCGACGAGGCTGCCGTCGGGCGAGGGATAGGCGCCCCCGTCCGGCCCGTGCCGCGTCGTGAGCTGCCGGATCGCGCCCGAGGCGACGTTCACCGCGTAGATCTCGGACTCGCGCCAGTTGTACTCGGAGTCCTCCTCCCGCAGCGACGAGAAGTAGATCTCGGTCCCGTCCGCGCTCCACTGGGGGTTGCCGTGGTTCCACATGCCGTCGGTGAGCTGCCGCGGCGTGCCGCCATCGGCCGGGACGACGAAGACGTGGGAGTGCCCCTGGTCGACGTATCCGCGGCGGTCCTGACGGTAGTCCATGCGGGTGACGATCTTCGGGCCTTCCGTCCACTTCGCGCCGTCCGGGCGGCTCGGCAGGTCGATCGGCCAGCTCTCCTCGTCCTCGACCAGCATCGTGAACGCGATGTGCGTGCCGTCCGGCGACCAGCGCAGGCTGCCGGGCGAGTGCTCCAGCCGCGTGATCTGGGTCGTCGCGCCCTCCGCGTCCATCCAGCGCACGAAGATCTGCGAGCCCTCCGGCTCACCCGACGCCGTGAAGGCGATGCGCGTGCCGTCCGGGGACCAGATCGCGCCGGACCCGTCGATCAGCTCCCGCTTGCGGGTGCCGTCGGCGTTCATGATGTAGAGCGTGGACTCCCAGCGGTCGTTGATCTGGTCGATCCAGCCGCGCGTGTAGACGACGTGGCGGCCGTCCGGGGAGATCTGGGGATTGGATACCCGTTCCCAGTCCATGTACATGTCGAGGGAGAGGGTTTTCATCCCGTCGCCGTTCTGGGCCGAAACCGGCGCGGAGTCGGCCAGGCCGAAGAACGAGAGGAGAACGAGACTCGCAAGAGCGATGCGGGCGGCGCGATACATGATGACCTCCTGCCGAAAGCGGGATATGTGCAGATCTGCAACGTACACGGGGGAATGTGGGGAAGGAAACCATCGGGGCGGCGCGGACGCCGGCGTGCGTGCCGGCGTGGTGCCGGCGCGGGCGCTGGCGTCTCCGCCCGGTGGGAACGCAGCTTGCATGCGATGGTCGTCTGCATGTGTCATCGATGACAGGACGGAATTTCGGGAGAGGGATCTCATGAATCGGCGAATTCTTTTGGTGGCAGCGGGGCTCGCGCTGGCGAGTCCGGCGGTCGTGGGCGCGCAGCAGTTCGGCGGTGCGCTGGCCTTGAGCGGCGACCAGGTGCTGGTGGGCGAGGCGGGCAACGGCACGATGTCCGGCATCGTGTGGATCTACGGCCGCACAGCCTCGGGCTGGGCGGAGACGGGGCGGGTCACGGTCTCCGACGAAGTGCGCGTCCCGGATGGGTTCGGCCGCGCGATCGCCACGCGGGGGAACTGGCTGTGGGCGGGCGCGCCGCTCGAAGCGGACGGGGCCGGCGCGGTGTACGTGTTCCTCGCGGACGGAGCGGGGGGCTGGGAGCAGGTCGACCGGCTCGATGCGCCGGAGGGCGCGGCGGCCTTCGGGAGCGCGATCGCCCTGGCCGAGGGCGTCGCGATCGTGTCCTCCCCCGGAGCGGACGACGGACGAGGGGCGGTGTTCTCGTATACGCTCGACTCTGACGGGACCGCATCCGCGGGCATGGCGCTGCGGCGGAGGGAGAACGTGGCGACCGAGGGATTCGGCGCAGCGCTGGCCTTCGACGGCGAGACGCTGCTGGTCGGCACGCGGGACGCGGGTGACGCGCCGCCGGTCGTGTTCGCGTTCGAGCGCGACGGTGCGGGGGCGTGGATGGCCGAGGGCACGCTCGAGGCCGCGTCGCTGCCGGAGCGCAGCGGCTACGGCGCCTCGCTCGCCGTTCGGGACGGCTTCGCCCTCGTGGGCGCTCCGAGGCTCAGGGAGAGCGGCGGGGCGGTGTTCGCCTTCTCTCGTGGGGCGGACGGCTGGGCGATGGAAGCGCGCCTCGGCCCGCTCCTGCCCGAACCCAACGCGCAGTTCGGGTCCTCCCTCGGCTTCGACGGCAACGACATCCTCATCGGGGCTTCGGGCAGCGGCATGGGCGCCGGCACCCTGTATGCCTACCGGCGCGATGCGGCCGGGGAGTGGAGCGAAGCGTCCATCCTCCTTCGGTCTCCCCTGGGCGACCGCTCCGGTTTCTCCGGCGCGGCCCACCTCTCCGGCGACCACCTCGTCGTCGGCGCGACCGGCATGGATTCCGGGGCGGGCGCCGCCGTCGTCTACGAGCGCTCGGCCGCCGGCACCTGGGAGGAGGGCGGCACGCTCGTCAACGACTACCGCGGCTTCCCCGCGATCGCCGGCGAGGAGATCGAGTGCAGCGAGGGGCACGCGGATGTGTTCGAGTGCCGGGACGTGAACATCACCGCCTTCATGCCGATCAAGGATCTCGGCGGCACCCGGGCCACGCGCGTCAACGACATCTGGGGCTGGACCGACCCGGAGACGGGGCGCGAGATCGCGATCGTCGGGCGTACGGACGGCACGTCGTTCGTCGACGTCAGCGACCCGTACCACCCGCGCTTCCTCGGCGACCTGCCCGCCACCGAGGGGTCGCGGCACATGATCTGGCGCGACATCAAGGTGTACCGCGACCACGCCTACATCGTCGCGGACGCGGCGCTCGAGCACGGCGTGCAGGTGTTCGACCTCCGGCAGCTGCGCGACGTGGGGGCGGAACCCGTGACCTTCGGGGAGACGTTCCTCTATGACGGGATTCACTCGGCCCACAACATCGTCATCAACGAGGAGACCGGCTTCGCCTATGCCGTCGGGAACAGCGGCGGAGGCGAAACCTGCGGCGGCGGCCTCCACATGATCGATCTCTCGGAGCCGGCCCAGCCCGTCTTCGCCGGCTGCTTCGCGCAGGAGGGGACGGGACGCCGGGGCACGGGCTACGTGCACGATGCGCAGTGCGTCATCTACCGCGGCCCCGACACCGAACACGCGGGCAAGGAGATCTGCCTGGGTTCGAACGAGACGGCGTTCAACATCGCGGATGTGAGCGACAAGGATGCGCCGGTCGGTCTCGCCACGATCGACTATCCGAACGTCGCGTACGCGCACCAGGGCTGGCTCACCGACGACCACCGCTACTTCTACATGAACGACGAGGGGGATGAGCCGCAGGGTCTTGTGGAGGGGACGCGCACGCTGGTGTGGGATGTGACGGACCTCGACGATCCGATCCTCGTCACCGAGTACATCGCGGAGACGACGGCCACCGACCACAACCTCTACATCGTCGGCGACCTCATGTACCAGTCGAACTACTCGGCCGGCTTCCGCGTGCTCGACATCTCGGACCCGGAGAACCCGGTCGAGATCGGCTTCTTCGACACCTCGCCCTACCAGGGGGGCGCGTCGTGGAGCAACTACCCCTACTTCGAGAGCGGGACGATCGCGGTGACGGGGACGGGTGACGGGCTCTTCCTGCTCAAGAACATGGCGAGACCCCGCCTCGTGCCGTGAACCAGGCGGCTGGAACCGGCGACCGGAGCCCCCGGACCGACGACCCGGGTCCGGAGGGCCCCGTCGTCCTCTTCGACGGCGTCTGCAACCTGTGTGCGGGCGCCGTCCGCTTCATCATCCCGCGGGACAGGCGGGGCCGCTTCCGTTTTGCCGCGCTCCAGTCCCATGCCGCCCGGAGGATTCTCGCAAGCGCCGGCGCGCCGCGACCGAAAGCGGGAGAACCGCCCGCATCCCTGATGCTCGTCGCGAACGGACGCACCCACGTGCGGAGCGGAGCCGCGCTTCGCATCGCGGCGGGACTCGACGGTGGATGGCCGCTGCTCGCGGTCTTCCTGGTCATCCCCGCCCCGCTGCGCGATCTCGCCTACCGGTTCGTGGCCCGGAACCGCTACCGCTGGTTCGGGAAGGAGACGGCCTGCGAACTGCCCCGGAGCGAGGAGAGCCGGCGATTCGTCGATGCTGAGGAGTAGGTCGTCAAACCGTTTACGACCTCAAACCGCTCCTGCAGTCCTACAGGGAACCCCGTGGGGCCACCCACTCGGTAACCTGTCCCGTGACGGCCGCGATCGTGTCAAAATCCGCAGCGTAGTGGAGAACGGTCAGGTTCGAGGCCTCAGCAACGGCGGCAATAATCAGGTCAGCGATCGGCACCCGGTGCTGCGCCCGGCCGGCGAGCAGTCCCTGCACCGTGATGGCCCGTTGGAAGATCGCTTCCGTGAGTGGCACGTGACGGTACGTCAGGGTACGCCGGGCCCGCGCTCGCCCGTGCTCCTCGCCATTGCGAGTGGAATAGAGAACTTCAAGGTCGATGATGGCGCAGGTCGTCGCCTGGCCCGCCTCGATGACCGGCGTGAGTCGTGCGTGGACCCGGGGATGGGCCATGCGGGCCAGCGCGCTCTTGTCGATGAGATAAGGCACTCGCGTTCGACCCGGCCTGGTTCAGGAACGCCAGGCGCCGGCCATGACCTTCTCGTTCGACAGTTCGAGCCCGTCCATCGTCATCAGGGCCTCGATCTCCTCGCGTCGCGCCTCCCGCCGCAGGACTTCACGCAAGGCGGAGTCGATCGTCTCCTTGATGGAAGACGTCCCAAGGAGGATCCGCACTTGCTCGATGAGCCCGTCGTCGATTTCTACGCTGGTTTTTCTCACTCGGTCACTCGCTGGTCACCGCGGGAAGATATACAATCCACGACAATTGATATATCCATCCCAAGAACGTCAAAATATCATGCGGTCTCGCGTCGTCCCTCAGGGGGTGTCGTCGGCCGGTCCTCTACGGGGCGCCGCGCTCGTGGACGACGCGGCCACCGACGATCGTGTACAGCGCCTCGGCCTCGAGGAGCCGCGCGGGATCGTTCCGGCCGGCCTCGATCAGATCCACGTCGAACACGGCGATGTCCGCCAGCCTGCCCGGCGTCAGCGTTCCCTTCACGTCCTCCTCGAACGAGGCCCACGCCGGGTTCCGCGTGTAGGCCTCGATCGCCTCCTCGATCGTCAGCCGCTGCTCCGGGAACCACCCCTCGGCCGGCTCGCCCGCGAGCGTCTGCCGGCTCACCGCCGCGTACAGTCCGTACCTCGGATGGAGGAAGTAGCGGGCCGCGTTCGTCCCGGGACTGTCGCTCCCGAACACGAGCACCGCCCCCGCGTCCTTCAGCGACCGGAACGCGTAGGCACCGCGGGACCGCCCGCCGATCCTCTCCTCCATCCAGCGCATGTCGTCCGAGATGTGGTACGGGTTCACCTCCGCCACGAGGTTGAGCTCGCCGAAACGGTGGAAGTCCGCCTCCTCCACGACCTGCGCGTGGATCATCCGCCACCTGTGGTCCGCTTCGATCATGTCGTGCTCGCTCAACACGGTCTCAAACAGGTCGAGCAGGATCTTCACGGCCTTGTCCCCGATCGCGTGGATGTGGGGCGGGAGTCCCGTGGGCACCGCCTCCTCCATGAGCCGCTGGAGGTTCCCCTTCGGGAACTCGGCGTAGTTCTGGTCGCGGGTCAGGGAGAGGGCGAGGCCGTCGATGCCCTCGGGAAGCATGATCTGACGCACGATCCCGAAGTTGCCGGGCGCATGGTCGTACTGCTCGTAGAACATCGCACTGGAGCCGCCCATGATCCCGTCGACCCACGCCTTGTAGCCGATGAAGCGGAGCCAGTCGTCGCCGAAGCCGCGGGTGATCCCGAGCCCGCCGGTGTGCGTCACGTTGTCGAGCGAGGGACGGATGTTGATGCGGGCGGTGAGTTCGCCGCGGGCGTGCAGTTCCTGGTAGGCGCGGAACTGCTCGGAGGAGGTGATGTCCTGGATCGTCGTGACGCCGCCCTCGCGGGCCTCCTGCAGCACGGCGCGGATCTCGGTGAGACGCTGCTCGAACGACTTGGGCGTGATGGCGGCGCGGACGAGGTCGACGGCGGAGCCCCAGAGGATGCCCGTGACCCGGCCGTCCTCGTCCTTCGCAATCCTCCCGCGCGGGGGGTCCGGTGTGGCGTCGGTGATGCCCGCCATCTCGAGCGCGAGGCTGTTCGCGAGGTACATCGAACGGTCGAAGCGGTTGACGAGGACAGGGTGATTCGGGGTCACGTCGTCGATGAGGTCGCGGTGCGGCGTGAACGGCCCGCCGGCACCCGCATCGCCGGCCTCCGCGGCGCCGTCCTCGCCCTCGCGGCCGGTCGACCCCACCTCCCACTCCTCGTACGCGCCCCAGTCGCCGCGCATGATCCAGCTGCCGGGCGCCAGGCGTTCGGCCGCGCGCGCGATCTCCTCGCGGAAGCCTTCCGGCTCGTGGACCTCGAGCAAGTTGACGCCCACGATGAGCGCACCCGTGCTCTCGACGTGGACGTGGCCATCGTTGAAGCCGGGCGAGACGAAGGCGCCATCCAGGTCGATGACCCGCGTGTCCGGGCCCACCAGCGCCTGCGCCTGTGCGTTCGACCCGACGAGGGCGATGTGCTCGCCACGGACCGCGATCGCCTCCGCGGCGGGCCGAGCCTCGTCGAGCGTGTACACGTCTCCGTTCAGGAGGACGAGATCCGCCGGCTCGCCGGGACCGCTTCCGCCGCACGCCGCCGCGAATACCGTCGCCGCGCCGAAGACCAGGGTCCGGGCGCAGCAGACGCGGCGCACCGGGGGATGGATCGCAGACATTCGCACCTCCGCTTCGCTGGGCCGCGCCTGTCCTCAACGGTCTGGCAGCCCGTGGCTGCCAGTGACGATAGGTCCGATCCCGGCGCCTTTCCACTGCGGCTGTTTCCCATCCCGTTTTCGGCCACGTTCCCGCGGGAACGTCTTGAGCCGCGCCCGCGCGCGGATCGCCGACCCTCTCGGCAGGGGGCGATGTCCCTTGTACCTTCCGTGTCCGGCCTGAAAGGCACCGGCGTGACGCAGTGGTCCCTGAAAGGGAGGCCCGGCTTGTCCGATCGCGAAACGAAGGCCGACGACGGATTGAATCCGGAGGATTTCACCCTCCCGTCGCTCAGGCCGCGCGATCTGCTCGCTCATTTCGGCCCCGGGCTGATCCTCATGATGACGGGGATCGGAACGAGTCACGTCGTGACGGCGCCGACTGCCGGGGGCCGGTTCGCCTACGCCCTCCTCTGGTGCCTGCCCGTCGCCTACATCTTCAAGTACTACGGCTTCGAGATGGCCTTCCGGTTCACCAATGCCACCGGGAAGAGTCTGCTCGAGGCCTATGCCACGGCACGCTGGAAGTGGCCGCTCTGGTACGTGATGGTGACGACGCTCATCCAGTGCGCCATCGGTCAGGCGGGGCGTCTGATCGCCGCGGCGGCCGTCGTCTACTACCTGTTCAGCGAATACCTGGGCCTTCCCATTCCGCTCGAAGCGTACGCGGCCCTGCTCGGCGTGCTCTCCGTGGGCATCATCCTCCGGGGCAGTTACAAGGCCGTGGAGAACACCACGAAGGCGCTTGCGGGCGTCCTCGTCCTCTCATCGGTCGCGGTCTACATCGTCCAGCCGGCGCCGCTCGCCGAAATGGGGAACTTCTTCCTCTTCGAGATCCCCGATGGGTCGTGGCTCGTGATCGCGGGCTTCCTCGGCCTCCTGCCGACCGGCATCGATGTCTCGCTGCAGGCGTCGGAGTGGGGGAAGGCGAAGCGCGCGGGCATGAGCAAGGTCCGCCCGCACCTCGAGGCGACCGGGGTCGTGCCTCGCTTCGACCCCTTCACGTCGCCCGCCTCCGACCTCGCGGTCGATACCGCGCGGCTCTCCCCGCACGCACGGGAGTACTGCCGCCGCTGGTTCCGGATCGGGCTGTGGGACTTCCGGACCGGGCACGTCGTCTCGTTCGTGCTCGCGGCGATCTTCGTTCTGCTCGCCGCGGTGTGGCTCTATCCGAGTCCGATCGAGGGACGCGCCGTCATGGGAGAGATCGCGGGCATCTTCACGCTCAGCGTGGGACCGTGGATGATGATGATCTTCATCCTCGGCGCGCTCGCGGCCACGTACTCCACCGCCTTCAACTACTTCGACGGATGGCCCCGCATCGTCGGCGCCTGTTGCCGGAACCTCTTCCGCACGACGGCGCGCCTGCACGGGATATCATCCGAGGATCGAGCCGATCCGGAGCGGCGGCGGACCTGGAACTCCGAGTACAACATCTATCGGATGACGATGTTCTACTCGCTCATCGCCTCCGTCCTCTACATCGCGTTCGACCCGCGCCCCGTGTTTCTCGTGCTCGTGGCTTCGGCGCTCGCCTTCTTCGTCGCGCCCGTCATCTACTTCTTCAACCTCTATTTCTGCCTCAAGGTGATCCCGAAGGAGGACGAACTCTTCTACCCGTCCTGGTTCGCACGCTGGTTCGGGGGGTTGAGCCTGTTCATCTTCACGGGCCTCAGCGTGATCCTGATCTTCGCGCGCGTGTTCCGGATCCCCCTCTTCGGCGCCTGACTCAACCGTCGCCCTCGGGCCGCCCGGCCCGCCGCCGCCGATCATCCTCCTCCGCCGCTCGCGACATGCCCGTCGCGACGAGTCCGGCGGGCACCGCCACGATTCCCATCCCGCACAGCAATATGATGAACGTGAAGATTCTGCCTCCGACCGTGACCGGGTACGCATCTCCGTAGCCCACGGTCGTCAGCGTGACGACCGCCCACCACAGGCTGTGGAACACGGATTCGAACTTCTCGGGCTGGGCCTCGTGTTCGAAGTGATGGATGCCGAGCGCCGCGATATACAGCAGGACCAGCGTGGCGAAGAGGAACACCAGCGCCTCGTTGCGCGCGTACTTCACGGCGTTCATCAGTCTCGTGACGGCCGTGCTGTATCGCGCGATCTCGAAGAGCCGGAAGACGCGGAGCAATCGCAGGCCGCGCACCGCCCGGAGGTCGATGCCGACGGACAGGAGCGAGAGGTAGAACGGAAGAATGGCGACGAGGTCGACGATTCCATAGAAGCTGCGGATGAAGGACCACTTGTGCTCCGCCGCGATGATCCGCAGGGCGTATTCGATCGTGAAGAGCACGACGATGACGATTTCGCAGACGGCGAGCGCCGACTTCCAGGCGGGAGGCAACTGGTGGAGGGTGGACAGCGACATCGCCAGGAGCGAGGCGATGATGAGAAAGAAGACGCTCTTGTCGAACCAGCGACCGGACCCCGCGCCCGAACCCTTCAGGACATCGCGTATGCTCATCGGCAACTCCGGGGCCGCTATCCGCGCAGTCGCTGCACGAACCACCAGTAGTGACCTTCGAGGTCACGGACTTCGTAGCTCCGGTCGGACCAGTAGTCCTCGCCGTAGTCCTGCGTGGCGGGCTCGGTCGTGATCGCGGCGCCGGCGGCCCGCGCCCGCTCGCAGTGAGCGTCCGCGTCGTCCACATAGACCATGAGCGACTGCGTGTTCGCGCCATCCGCTCCCCGCGGGGACCGTGGGTAGGTTCGGCCCGGCGTGAGCCCGGCCTGCCCAACCATGATGAGTCCGCCGTTCAGGGCGAGCTGGGAATGGACGACCTGTCCCTGTTCGTTCTCGATTCTCTCGCGCACCTCGAACCCGAAGGCGTCCGCGAGCCAATCGATCGCCGCCCCGGCGTCGTCGTAGAACACGGCGGGAGTGATCCTCGGCCAGCCCTTGGGTGGATCGATCATGTGTTCCTCCTGGCGTGTCCCTCCTGACGGGGCGTGGCAAAGCCGCGCCACGCCATGAGCGGGACTTGCACATCGTCAAGCTCCCGAATCTGATGCAGTCTGCAGTTCGGGGCGACAGCCCGCAGCCGTCGGGACGTGCCCGCGGCGCGTGGGATGGTTACGTGAATCGTACGAAAGGCGCACGGATGGGAATCCGCGTCGGCGTGGACGTCGGCGGCACCTTCACGGATGTGGTCCTGCTGGGAGACGACGGGCGCATGGTGGCCCGCAAGGTCTCGTCCACGCCGGAGGACTACAGCCGCGGTATCGCCGAGGGTGTGGCCGCCGCGCTCGCCGACTGCGGAGCCGCCCCGGGCGATGTCACCTCGGTGGTCCACGCCACGACCGTCGCCACCAACACCATCCTCGAGCAGAAGGGCGCGAGGACGGGCCTCATCACGACGCGGGGCTTCCGCGACGTGCTCGAGATGCGGCGGCTGCGCATTCCGGTAATGTACGACCTTCAGTACGAAAAGCCGCCGCCGCTCGTGCCCCGCCACCTGCGCCGGGAGGTGGACGAACGCCTCGGTCCCGACGGGGCCGTGCGCCGGGAGCTGGATCCGGCGAGTCTGGACGCGGCCGTCGCGGAACTGCGGCGCGAGGGGGTGGAGGCGGCGGCGGTGAGCCTGCTCCACGCCTATGCGAACCCCGCCCACGAGCGGGAGGTCGCGGCGCATCTGCGGGAGGCGTTTCCGAACGGCCTCTACATTACCTGCTCTTCCGACATCCTGCCGGAGATCCGGGAGTACGAGCGGACGAGCACCGCCGTCGTGAACGCCTACATCGGACCCGTGGTCCAGCGCTACATGGAGACGCTGCTGGACCGGCTGCGGGAGCTGGGCGTCGACTGTCCGGTGCACATCATGCAGTCGAGCGGCGGCGTCATGTCCGTCGAGGCGGCCGGGCGCAAACCCGCCTGCATGGTGGAATCCGGGCCCGCCGCCGGGGTCATGGCCTGCGCCCGCCTCGCCCGCGGCGCGGGGCTCGACAACCTGATCTCCTTCGACATGGGCGGCACGACGGCCAAGGCGGCCATGGTCGAAGGCGGCCAGGCGGCGAAGACGACCGAATTCGAGGTGGGCGGCGGCATCAACCTGTCGAGCAGGCTGATCAAGGGCGGTGGCTATCCGGTCAAGCTCCCCTTCGTCGACGTCTCCGAGATCGGCGCGGGGGGCGGCAGCATCTGCCGGGTCGACGGCGTGGGCCAGACGAGCGTGGGCCCGCAGAGCGCCGGCGCCGTGCCGGGTCCGGTGTGCTACGACCTTGGCGGAGTGGATCCGACGCTTACCGATGCGCTGGTCGCCATCGGCTACCTGAACCCGGGTTACCTGGTCGGCGGGAGCCTGCCCCTGAACACGGCGAAGGCGCTTGCCGTCCTCGAGGAGAAGGTGGCCCGGCCGCTGGACCGCCCCGTGGCGGAGGCCGCTCACGGGGTGCTCGCCCTCGCCTGCGCCACCATGACCCGGGCCGTGAAGGCGGTCACGACATACCGCGGACGGGACCCGCGCGATTTCGTGCTTGCGGCCTTCGGCGGCAACGGACCCGTGCTCGGCGTGGAGATCGCCCGCGCGCTGCAGATCCGCCGGGTCCTGGTGCCGCCGGTGCCCGGCGTGTTCAGCGCCCTGGGCCTTCTCTATTCGGATGCCGAGCAGGAGTTCATCCAGACGGTCATGATCCGGGCCGAGGGTGCCGATGCGGACGCGGTGGCCGCCGCCTTCGACAGCCTGGAGGCGGAGGCTCGCGCGGCGATGATCGCCGATGGTTTCCCCGCCGAAGCGGTGACGGTGGAGCGGCTGGCCGACCTGCGCTACGCGGGGCAGGCGTACGAACTCACGGTCCCCGTCGCCCCCGGCGCGCCGGACCTCGAGGCCATGGCGCGTGCCTTCGACCGCGAGCACGAGCGCACCTACGGGCATCCATCGGAGGGCGACCCCGTGGACCTGGTGAACGTGAAAGTGCTGGCCCGGGTGGCCGTCGACGCGATCGAGCCGAGCCGCCGACTGCTGCCCGCGCCGCCCGCGACCCTCGGGGCGCCTCGCGACGTCTACTTCGGACCCGCGGACGGCACCCTCGAGACGGCCGTTGTGGCACGCACCGACCTCACGGGGGACTGGCGCGACGGGCCGGTGATCGTGGAGGAGTACGACGCCACCTGCGTGGTGCCACCCAGCTGCCGGGCGCGGCTCGACGCCTTCGGCAACATCGACATCGACGTGGACACTCGCCCATGACCCGCGCGCCCATGAGCCGGAAGATCGATCCCATCACCTTCGAGGTCGTGCGCAACGCGCTCTCGTCGATCGCCGACGAGATGGCGCTCGTCGTCCTGCGGAGCGCCTACTCGCCGGTCGTGCGGGACGCCATGGACTACTCCACGGCCGTCTGCGACCGCCATGGACAGGTCGTCGCACAGGGGCTGACGCTGGCGGTTCAACTCGGTTCCTTCCCGGACGTCATGGAGGTGTTGCTGCGCGAATTCCGCGACGACATGGCCCCCGGGGACATCTTCATCTGCAACGATCCCTACGGCTCGGGCGGCCAACACCTGCCCGACCTCTACGTCATCCAACCCCTCTTCGTCGATGGGGCGGTGCACGGATACGCGGCGACGATGGCTCATCACAGCGACGTCGGCGGCATCGCGCCCGGGAGCGTCGCGATCCACGCGACCGAGATCTACCAGGAGGGCCTGCGGCTGCCGCTGCTCAAGCTCTACGAGGCGGGGGAACCGGACCGGAAGCTGTTCCGCATCATCGAGAAGAACACCCGCTCCCCCGTCCAGGTGCTGGGCGACCTGCGGGCCCAGCTCGCGGCGTGCCGCATCGCGGAGCGGGGATTCGGCCAGCTTGTCGACCGATACGGCGTGACGGAGCTGGAGACCTACCTGGAGGAGCTCCACGACTTCGCCGAAACCCGGATGCGTGCCGAGATCGCGCGCATCCCCGACGGCACCTACCGCTTCGTCGACTGGATCGACGGGGTGGGGGACGACCCGGAACCGCTCCCCATCGCGGTCACGGTGACGGTGGACGGGGACATGATCGCGCTCGACTTCGCGGGCTCGGCCGGTCAGGTCCTGGCCGCGATCAACTGCCCGATGGCCATGGTCCGCTCCGCCGCGTACTGCGCCATCCGCTGTCTGGCCACGGACGACGTCCCCAACTGCGAAGGCTACATGCGCCCGATCCGCATGAGCGCGCCCGCGGGCACGATCGTGAACCCGGTGGAGCCCGCCGCGTGCGCCGCCCGCGGCGTGATCGGCTATCGGGTGTTCGACGCGATCATGGGCGCGATCGCCGAAGCCGTGCCGGAACTCGTCATCGCCGGCTGCGAAGGGGGGCCGACGCTGTTCTCGGTCGGCGGCCACCACGAGGGAAAACCGTTCGTGCTCACCGAGGTCCTCGTCAGTACCTGGGGCGCCCGGGCCGCGCGGGATGGCGTGGAAGGCATCTCCAACCCCGCGGCCAACCTCTCGAACCAGCCGGTCGAGTTGATCGAGGCGGAATTGCCGCTCGAGGTCACCCGGTACGGACTGGTCCCCGATTCCGGCGGCGCCGGCAAACACCGGGGCGGCCTCGCGTCGGTGCGGGAGTTCCGCTTCCTCGCCGAGCGCTCCGAATTCACGATCCGCACCGACCGCCGCGACTACCCGCCGTACGGCATCGCCGGCGGCCACCCCGGCGTACCGTCGGCCAACACGCTGATCGACCGGGACGGCGAGCACGAGGTGCCGACGATGCCCATGAAGAGCTTCATCGCGCGAAGAGGCGACATCTTCCGCATGGTCTCCGCGGGCGGCGGCGGCTACGGCGATCCGCGCGAGCGGGACCCGGTCGCCGTGCTGGGGGACGTTCGGGAGGGGAAGCTGACCCGCGCGGCGGCCCGCGACCTTTACGGCGTCGACATTACAGGCGACTGAGCCGGCCTAAGCCCCTTTTCGCAGCACGGCGCCGGCCCGTTCGCCGGTGAGGGCCCCGTCGCGAAGGGTGACGGTGCCGTTGACCACGACGTGGCGCATGCCCGTCGCGAGCCGGTTGGGTTCGAAGGTGGTGCCGGTGTCGGCAAACGTCTCCGGTTCGAACGCGACGACATCGGCGCGCATGCCCGGCTTGAGCAGACCCCGATCCGGGAGGCCGACGATCTCAGCCGGCAGGCCGCTGAGCCGATACACCGCCTCCTCGGGCGTGAGCCGACCCGTCTCCCGGACCATGAAGCGCCAGAACCAGGAGGCCCACGTGTAGGCGCCCATGAAGGAGGCGCCCGCAAGCGGTCCGTTCAGGGCGAGCGCCGTGGCGTCGGAGGCCGGCACGCAGAGTTCATGGGAGAACACGTCCTCCTGCTGATCCTCCGAATAGGCGCGGAGGAGCACCATGGGAGCCTTTTCAGCGCCGATGCTGTCGAGGAGAAGGTCACAGGCGGCGTCGAGGGCCGTGGTGCTCCGGCGGCGCGCGATCTCCTCGAAATCGAGGCGCGCCATCTCCGGCCAGACCTCGTTGTCCGCGAGGTAAATCCGACCCCAGTCTTCGAGCCCCGTGATGATGGATTTATGGGCACCGATGCGCGCCCGAACTTCAGGCGTCTCAAGCAGTCGTGCCTGGTCCTTCGGGCTCGCGTTCAGCACCTGCGGGGGGAGCATCGCGTAGAGGAAGGTCAGGCCGAAAAGGCGCGTGTGCATGTCGAACGCGATGTCGTCGCCCGCGGCTCTGGCGGCGTCCACAAGGTCGATGCAGCGCTTCGTCTGGTCGGGCCCGCTTCTGGGGGCGAGGTGGGAAACCTGGAGTCGGATGCCCGCGTGGCGGGCCGTGCGAATCGCCTCGGCCACCGCCTCGTCGGCGCGGTCCTCGCGCTCCCGCGTGTGGGTCGCGTAGAAGCCGTCCCGCCGCGCCGCGACCCGGGCGAGTTCCGTGATCTCCGCCTCACCGGCGCCCTGCTCCGGCGCGTACTCCAGACCCGTGGAGTAGCCCCAGGCGCCCGCTTCCAGCCCCTCCTCCAGCAGCCGCGTCATGGCCGCGACTTCGTCGTCCGTCGCCGGACGGCCCTCCAGTCCCAGCGTGGCCAGGCGCAGCTGCCCGTTCGGGACCAGCGTCATGACGTTGACGGCGGGTGCGGCCTCCTCGAGCCGATCCAGATATGCGGCGGGCGTGGACCAGTCCAGCGGCAGGCTGCCGTCGAAGCCGTAGATGATGCGGCTCGACAACTCCGCATCCCTGATCGGAAAGCAGCCATGACCGCAGTTGCCGATGACCTCCGTCGTCACGCCCTGGTGGATGGCGCTGACCGCCCGCGGGTCCACGAGTAGCGTGTAGTCGGAGTGGCTGTGCACGTCGATGAAGCCGGGCGCGACGGCGAGACCGCGGGCGTCCAGCTCGGTGGCCGCTTCCGCCTCGACGGCACCCACGTGGGTAATCCGGCCCTCGTGAACGATCACATCGGCCCTGACCGGCCCTGCTCCCGTACCGTCGAACACCAGACCGCCGCGAATGACCAGGTCAGGGCTCATGGAAGCGGGTCGCTCGTCGTGACGCTCGGGTTCTAGCCCGGAGGGTAGGCATCGGCGATGCGGGCGCGCTGGCGGACCAGGGCGAGGACCACGTCGATCGTGGGAGTGGGGACGTCGACCATGCGCCCCATCTCCTGGACTGCCGTGACGAGGGCGTCGATCTCCATCGGACGACCCTTGTCGAGGTCCTGCAGCATCGAGGTACGGTGCTCGCCCACGGCCGCGATCCCCTCGATTCGCCGCTCGATGTCGATCGAAAAGCGGGCGCCCAGGGCTTCGGCCACGGCCTGTCCTTCGAGCATCATCGCCTTCGCGACCGCGCGCGTGTCGGGGTCTCCGGCTATGGTCCCCAGCGTCCCCAGCGTGAGCGCGCTGATCGGGTTGAAGGCGAGGTTCCCCCACAGCTTCACCCACATCTCGTTCCGGATCCCCCGGACCGGAGCCCGGAAGCCGGCTTCGATCATCGCCTTCGCGAGCCGCCGCACGCGTTCGGTCTTCTCGCCGCTGGGCTCGCCGAGCGTGAACCGGTTGTATTTCAGGTGCCGGATGACGCCGGGTTCCGACACCTCGGTGGCCGCATACACCACGCAGCCGATCACGCGTTCCGGACCGATCCCGTCCCACTGCACGCCGCCGGGGTCGAGGCTCTCGAGGCGGCGGTCCCGCCACGGTCCCTCGAGCTCGTAGAAGTACCACCACGGGAGACCGTTCGTCGCCATGACGACGGCGGTGTCGGGCCCGAGCAGCGGCTGCATCGGCTCCACGATCCAGGGGACGGAATGCGCCTTGAGCGTGACGATCACGTAGTCCTGAGGCCCCGCCTCCGACGGATCGTCCGTGCAGACCGGGTGCGCGACACGCTCCTCGCCGTCGATCAGCAGCCGCACGCCGTGTTGTTGCATCGCCTTCAGGTGGGGGCCGCGCGCGATGAGGGTGACGTCCCGCCCCGCGAGGGAAAGCTGCGCGCCGAGGTATCCCCCGATCGCGCCGGCCCCGTAGATGCAGATCCGCA
This sequence comes from Gemmatimonadales bacterium, assembly GCA_009841005.1. Taxonomy (GTDB): domain Bacteria; phylum Gemmatimonadota; class Gemmatimonadetes; order Palauibacterales; family Palauibacteraceae; genus Palauibacter; species Palauibacter polyketidifaciens. Next base: position 8,358 of record VXMR01000145.1, on the reverse strand, counting down.
TCAGCCGGCGGCGGTCAGGTCAGGCCGAGCTTCTCGGCCATGCCGATGCGCTGGAGCTTGCCGGTGGGACCCTTGGGGATGTCGTCCATGATGAGGATCTTCCGCGGCACCTTGAAGTCGGCGAGGCGATCCGCCGCGAACGCCCGGATCTCCTCCGGCGTCGCGGTCATGCCCAGGCGGAGTACCGCCGCGGCCGCGACTTCCTCGCCCAGCTTGGGGTGCGGCATCGCAAATGCCACCACCTGGCGGATCGCAGGATGGTCGAGGATCGCCTCGTCGATCTCGCGCGGCGATATCTTCTCCCCGCCGCGGTTGATGATCTCCTTCAGACGACCCGTGATCCTCAGGTATCCCTCGGCATCCATCACGCCCTCGTCGCCCGTGCGCAACCACCCATCGGTGAACGCCTCGGCGTTCGCCGCGGGGTTGTTCTCGTATCCCCGCGTGACGTTCGCGCCGCGAATCACGATCTCGCCCACTTCGCCCGCCGGCAGGAGCTGCGGGCCCGCTTCGGCCATCACCGACACCTCGGGGCCGGCCGCGACGCCCACCGTCCCCGGCTTGCGCACCGCGGGGGGGAGCGGGTTGCTCGTCATCTGGTGTGCGGCCTCGGTCATGGCGTACGACTCGATGACCGGCACGCCGAACGTCGCCTCGAGTTCCGCCATCACCTGCGGCAGGAGGGGAGCCGAGGCCGAGCGGATGAAGCGCAGGCCGGCCCCTTCGATCACGTCCCGATTCCTTGGCGCGCGCACGAGGATCGCCTGGTGCATGGTGGGAACGGCCGAGTAGTAGGTCGGCCGCGCCTCATCGAGCCACGCATAGAAACGAAGCGCGTTGAAACCGGGCGTGGCGAACATCGAGGCGCCAGCGCGGAGCGGGGCGAGGACCGCGGCGATGAGCCCGTGGATGTGGAACAGCGGCATCACGTTCAGACAGCGGTCGGCGGCCGTGAGGCGCAGCGTGTGCGCGACGTTGTGCGCCGAGGCGCACACGTTCCGGTGCGAGAGCGGCACGATCTTGGGCCGGGAGGTCGTCCCGGAGGTGTGCAGGATGAGGGCGACGTCGTCCTCTTCCGCGAGGCCGCCCCGGAGGGCGTTCGCTGCCGGGGTCCCGTTCTCGAGGCCCTCGCTGCCCGACCCGTTCCCGCCGGTGCGCGACCGCGCCAGGTGGAACGTCCCGGCCGGCGCCTCCGGGTCGACGCACAACTCGAGTATCGCGATCCCCCGTTCCACGGCCGCGGCCCGCGCCGGCGAGTCGATCCCGAATTCCAGGATGACCGCCTTCGCGTCGAGATCCGAGAGATAGAACTCGTATTCCGGCTGCCGGTAGACGGGGTTCAGCGGCGCAGCCGTGGCCGCGCACGCCACGGAGACAAAGGCGGAGGCCATCTCGGGCCCGTTGGGGAGGACGATCGCCACCCGATCGTTCCGCCCGATGCCGAACCGGTTAAGGGCGGTCACGGTCTCTTCAACCTGGCGGCGCAGGCCCGTGAAGTCGAGCGGATCGCGGCCGGGGGCGTCGATGGCGGGACTCTCCCCCGAACCGCCCGCGAGCAGTTCCCAGACGGTGACGGTATCCGGCATGGTCAGGTCAGGCCGGCCTGACGTCGCCGGGCTTGGTTGAAGGTTCTCGGCACGGACAGCCGACCGCGTAAGCTCAGCAGGAGACGCAGCGGTGGTTGTTCTTCGCCCCCAGACTCTCGAGCAGAGCGATCGTCTCCGGGAACGGCTGCACGCGCTGCACCGGCCCGTTGGCCAGGTCGACGGTCGTCTGGCCGTTGCGGGCCACGAGCGTCACGTCGGCGCCCTGCTCGACGAGATAGAGGATCATCTCGTTGTCGCCGCGCGAGGCGGCGTGGTGGGCGGGCGTGTAGCCGTTGTGGTCGCGCGCGTTCACGTCGGCGCCGAGCTCCTCGACGAGGAACTTCATGGCGGGGAGCCAGCCGTCCGGTATATGGCGGTGGGAATTGCCGGCGAAACCCTGCCCGTAGCCGACGCCGGCCGCCGCATGGATGGGGTGGACGGCCGGACCGCCGACGGGGATCGGGTCGAGACCGGAGTGATCGATGTTGTCTCCGCCGCGGCGGTAACGCCGCTCCGGAACCTTCGCCGTCGGAGTCGCGGCATCGGCACCGTATTCGAGGAGCAGCTTCATGGCTTCGATGTCGAGCGCGTGCGCGGCCCGCCAGAAGGGCGTGGCGCCGGTGCGGTCGACGCCGAGCAGGTCGCGGTTGTACGTCGTGAACCAGAGCGACTTCTTCAGCCGCGGGTTCGGATCGACGCCCGCTTCGAGCAGCGTGCGCATCACGTCGAGGTACGACCACTCCTGCTGGTGCACGTCGGTGGGCTGCGGGTGCCGGGCCTTCGGCGCCCAGTGCATGTTGAGCGCCGCGTAGAGCGGCGTGGCGCCGGCGTCGCTCGCGAGGTTGGGATCGGCGCCGCGCGCGAAGAGTTCCATCGCGAGATCGAAGTGTCCGTTGATCATCGCGATGAGCAGCGGGGTCGTGTCGTCCGCGGCGCTCCGCTGATCGATGTCCGCACCCTTGTCGAGCAGGACCAGCGCCGCGTCGCGATGGCCCTCGCGGGCCGCGAGCAACAGCGCCGTCAACCCACCGTGCGTGCCGACGAGGTCGGCGTAGTTGCCCAAGCAGCCGGAGCAGGTGGGCTCCTCGGGGTCCTCGAGCCGCACGGTCTGGAGGCCGGGGCCGGGGCCGGCGGTGGGCTTGGGGGCGGCTTCGCGCCGTGACGGGGCCGGCGGCGTACGGCCGGCCCGGAGCGCGGCCACGCGGGCATTGCGTTCGCGGCGGTCGAGCTGGTCCCACGCGTCCCGGGCGACGATGTCGAGCACGTACGCGGTGAGCGAGGCGTCGGCCCCCGCGTCGATGAGGGCACTCACCGAGCCGGCGCGGCCCGCCGCCGCGGCGAACATGAGCGGCGTCTGGCCCCATTCAGGCTCCCGGGCGTCCGCATCGGCGCCGTGGCGCAACAGCGCCTCAACCGCCTCCGGCGACCCGGCCGAGGCCGCGAAGTGCAGCGCGGTCGCGCCGGTCGAGGTCGCCGCGTCCGCGTCCGCTCCCGCCTTCAGCAGCGCCCCTACAAGCAGACCGTGTGCCGCCCGGCTCGCTACGTGGAGCGGCGTGTGCCCGCCCAGCCGCGTGCCCGCCTCGAGGTCCGCGCCCGCGTCGATCAGCACCTCGGCCACGTCGAGCCGCCCCTTCATCGCGGCCCAGTGGAGTGCCGTCATGCCGTCGCCCAGGGCGCCGTTCACGTCCTCGCCCGCGACGAGCAGCGACCGCACGGCGTCCAGGTCGCCGCGCATGGCCGCATCGGCCACCGGAGCATCCGGCCCGGTCGGCGACCCGGCCGGCGCCGCCGCCCCCAGCGCGAGCAGCGCCGCACCCGCGAAGACGATCGATCGCGCGCGCCGCATCAGTCCGCCGCCTCCGCGAAGGAGAACGACCCGGTGCTGTTCCCGAAGCTCGTCATGTCGTCCATCCCGAGCCGATGCATGAGGCTCAACATCACGTTCGCCATCGGCGTCCCCGGCGCGGCCCGCAGGTGCAGGTTGCCCTCCATCCTTCCGTGCGCGCCGCCCACCACGAAGAGCGGGCACCGCTTGTGGTTGTGCACGTTCGGATCCCCCATCGGCGACCCGTAGACGATCATCGTCTTGTCGAGCAGGTGCGTGTCCCCCTCCATCGACTCCTTCAGGCGGTCGAGGAAGTACGGGACGAGCCCGACGTGGTAGCGGTTGATCTGCGCGAAGTCCGTGATGTTGTTCTCGTTGTCGCCGTGGTGCGACGCGGGGTGGAAGCCCCTGTCGATGCCGCTCTCGGGATAGACCCGGCCGGACGCGTCCCGTCCCATCTTGAACGAGAACACGCGCGTCATGTCCGCCTGGAAGGCGAGCGCCTGCAGGTCGAACATCAGCTTCACGTGCTCGTCGAACGAATCGGGCACGCCCGCCGGCGCCTCCGGAAGGTCCCGGTTCTCGCCGGACTCGTTGCGCGCCACGACCCGCTGGATACGGCGCTCGATCTCCCGCACGTTCTCCAGGTAGCGGTCCATGCGCTGCCGGTCGGAAGGATCAAGCCGGCCCTTCAGGCTCGCGACCTCGCCGGTGAGGAAGTCGAGGATGCTGGCGCTCGAGCGCTGCCGCGCCGCACGCGCCTCCGGCGTCCCGCCCGCCCCGAAGAGCTGGTCGAAGGCGACCCGCGGATCCCGGATCATCGGAAGCGGCTGCGTCGGCGACGACCAGCTGATCGTGTCCGTGTAAACGCACGCGTACCCGTACGCGCAGCCCCCCGCCTGGTCGACGTTCTCGATGCAGAGCTGCATGGACGGGATCGGCGTGTCCTGCCCGAACCGGTTCGCGTACAACTGGTCCATCGAGGTTCCCACGAAGACGTCCGAACTCTCCGTCTGTTTCGGATGCGCCTGGGTGAGGAACGTCGCGCTCGACCGGAAGTGGTCGCCCCCGATTTCCTTCGGCTGTCTGGCTTCGGCCGGCTCGACGTCCGTATCGCTGATGATCGTGAGAAGATCCCGGTACGGCTCGAGCGAACTCAACGCGGTCGGCGACAGGTCGAACGCCCGGCCCGTCGCCGCGGGAGACCAGTAGTTCTGCGCCGCCCCGAACCCGCTGCTGCCCGCCGAGCCATGCACCATCTCGATGCAGACGAGCCGCGTCGGATCCGCGACCTCACGCGCCCACAGCCGGCCCGCCGGCACCATCGCGTCGAGGAGCGGCAGAGCGACGGTCGCCCCCGCGCCTCGCAGGAACGTGCGGCGAGAGAGGTGTTTCCCTGTGATGAACTCCATCAGTCCTCCTGGGATCCCTGGCTTTCCGCCCCCATGTCGTCGACCACGGCCTCGGTCCCCTTCAGCCGGAAGGCCGGGCTGTTGACCACGCCGAGGATGAACGCGGACATGCGGTGGTCCTGTTCGGCGGCCTGCCGCGCGATGGACCGCACGGTCGGCATGTCGTAGTACTCGACCCGCCGTCCCAGCGCGTAGGCAAAAAGGTTCTCCGTGAACGCGCGCACGAGCGGCACCGGCCGCGCGAGCAGCGCCGCGCGCAGATCCGCCGCGCTCGTCACCGGCGTGCCGTCGTAGAGTTCGCCCTGCGCGTCGATCGGCATCCCGCTGTCCTTGATGCGCCGCGCCCCCGTGCCGTCGAAGTACTCCAGCGCGAGACCGATCGGGTCGATCACGCGGTGGCACGAACGGCAAGCCGGGCTCGCGCGGTGCATCTCCAGCCGCTCCCGCACCGTGAGCAGGCGGCCCTCCTCCGCCTCCGGCGTCGCCTCCAGATCGGAGACATCCGGCGGGGGCGGAGGCGGGGGCGTCCCCAGCAGCACCTCCATCACCCACTTCCCTCGCAGCACCGGAGACGTCCGGCTCGCGTGCGAGGTGAGAGTGAGGACGCTGCCGTGCCCCAGCACGCCGCGGCGCTCCCGTTCAACGATCTCGATCCTGCGGAAATCCGTTCCCGTCACGCCGGGGATGCCGTAGTGCCGCGCCAGGCGCTCGTTCACGAACGTGTAATCGGCCGTCAGCAGTTCGAGCAGGCTCCGGTCCTCCTGCACCAGCGTGTGGAAGAGGAGTTCCGTCTCGCGGTGCATCGCCTCCTTGAGCTGCTGGTCGAAGTCCGGATAGAGGCGGACGTCGGGGTTCATGCCCTCGAGGTCCTGCAGCCGGAACCACTGTCCCGCGAAACGCGTGGCCAGCGCCTCGGCGCGCGGATCCGCCAGCATGCGGCGCACCTGCACGTCGAGCACCGCCGGGTTGGAGAGCCGACCCTCCGCGGCAACTGCCAGCAGTTCGTCGTCGGGGCCCGTGGCCCAGAGGAAGAAGGAGAGCCGCGAGGCGAGATCGTAGTCGTCCAGCGCGTACACCCCGTCCGCCTCGCGCGCGGGACGTTCCTCGAACCGGAAGACGAAGTGCGGGCTGGCGAGAATCCCCTCCAGCGCGAGCCGGATCCCTTCCTCGAACCCGCCCGCTCCCGCCCCGGCGCGGTACAGGTTCATGAGCGCGGCGACGTTGTCGTCCGTCAGCGGCCGGCGGTAGGCCCTCGTCCCCAGCCGCGAGAGGATCGCTTCCGCACACCGGACCTCCTCCTCGGGCGTGGAGGGACGGCACGAGAACACGCGCTCGCGGCTCGGCGTGGACGACATCCCCGCCGGGGCGAAGGGCCCCGTCACCGCGAGGTCACGCAGGTGCGGCAGCGTCGTGAACCCGTACGCGTCCGTGATGCTCGTGCTCGCAATCGACCAGTCGTGTGGCGACATCAGATCCTGCGACGGCCCCTCGAAGGTGCGGATGAAGGCGGCCGCCACCCGGTGCGGACCCGCCTCGATGAACACGGGATCCGTCCGGAGGTTCACACCGTCGGGATCGGAGACGTGCATCCAGCGGTCGATGTCGAGGAGCGCGACCCGCTCGCCGTCGACCGAGATCTCGATCCGTTCGGGCTCGTCCGTCGTGTGCAGCGCGCCCTTCCCGTTCCCGAACAGGGCGCCGGTCGTCTCGTGGTGGAAGGAGACGCGGAAGGCGTACTCCCCGTCGGCCGGGAAGTTGTGGTCCACCGCGACGCCGCCCCGGCTCCCGTACGGCGTGCCCTCGACGTGCTCCGCCTGTGAGGTCCAGCGCGACACCCGGAAGGTGGCCTCGCTCGGCGTGACCTCCGGGTCGCCGATCGCGAGCCGGCTGATCTCGCTCGCCGCGCGCAGATACCCGTCCATCAGCGTCGGGGAGAGCAACTGCACGTCGGCGATGTTGTCGAAGTTCGCGCTTTTCGTATCGAGCGGCAGATAGTCGCCGGCGTCGATGTCCAGGTCGAGGAGATCGTAGATGGAGCGCGAGTACTCGGCCCGGTTCAGGCGCTGGAAGGTCCGCCGTCCGGGGTTCGGGTTCGCCTCCCATGCCGCGTCGAGGCGGGACTCAAGGACGGCCGCGAGCGTGCGCAGGCTGTCAGGGGTCGGCCGGCGGACGCCGACCGGCGGCATCATCCCGGCCCGCAGCTTCCGCACCATCCGCTCCGCGATCACGGCATTGTCGGAGGCCGACGTCACCTCGAAGGTTTCGAGCGACATGCCCCCGCTCACCCGCCTGGGGTTGTGGCAGCGCATGCACGTTCCGGCCACGACCGCCTGGGCCGTTTCGACGGAGAGCGTGTCGACGGAGGGAGCCGATGTCGGCGCGGTCAGCGGTGCGATCGGCTGTGGCCAACTGGCCGGGGGATGTTCGGCACCCCGCGCCCCGTCGGCCTCCTGACCGATGGCTGAACTCGGGAGAACACCCGCTGCAACCAGCAACAAGAGCGATGTTCGCATGGCCGAAGCCTCTTCCGGGCAACCGCGTCGCGCCTCACGGGGCGCAAGGATACATCAACTGGAAAATGTACCATCGACGCAGATCGCCCGGCCAGCCGGATGCAGCGGGACGGATCAGCCGCAACCGGCCGGAAGAGGGAGGATCTCGAGGGCGGCGGGGCGCTCGAGCGCGTGCACCTGCACGAATTGCCGGCCGAGTTCATCCGTCCGGACGGCTGTGAGCGCCTCCGCCGATATGTCCAGCACGCGAAGGCCTTCGGGCAACCGGACGGTCCCGATCCCCCGGCCGGTCTCCGTGAAGACCCGCCACTCCGGACTGCCGGGGCCACCGGGAAGCTGCCAGGACTGGATCCAGATGTACCCCAGTTCGTCGACGATGAGGTCGTTGGCGAACGGGACCCGCTCCGCCATCCCGACCGCTTCCCCCATCACCTCGATCATCCGGGCCGCCTCCGGGACGATCTCGCCGCCCATTGCGCGTCCGGCGGCCGCGACGGACGCCGCAACCCACTGTCCTCTATGTGCCTCCGTCACACGGTCGGCCGGGATGTCGAGGCGCAGTTCACCCCACGGGGTCCCAGTTTGGTCGAAGATCCGTATGACGGGCTCGTCACCCGCGGCGAGCAGAAGGCAGTTGCCGCGGAGGGCGCCCAGGGCTCTCGGCGAGAACAGCGCACCGCGCATCCCGGACATTCCCTCAACGACGAACTGCGAACTGAGGCTCCCCGGAACGCGAGCCAGCGCCTCACGGACCACGCCGCCCTGGTCGAGCCGATGGAAGCCGACCGTGTCCCGGCCCACGCCGCCGGGATCCGCGGCGACCATGCGATCCCCCTCGCGGGCGTACCACCTGCCGTCCGTGAATCGTCCAACTTCGCCAATTCGCCGGGCCGCGCCCGTACGGCTCAGCCTGGTGTCCTCCGACAGCGATCCGTCGAACGTCCATTCCGACAGCCGTTGGTGTTCGCCATCGAAGGCGACAACCCGCCCCCTGTGTGTTATAAACCTAAGACCGGTCCCAC
>VXMR01000152.1 GCA_009841005.1 Gemmatimonadales bacterium | reverse complement strand
CTGGACGAACTCCATGCCGTCGTCGAAGGCCTGTCCGGTCGTGCCGATATACGTGATCGCGCTCGCCTGTGTCGCCATGACGGAGAGGCCGATCGCGCCCCAGCCCAGCCGGCGGTTGGCGAGAAAGAAGCCCTCGACGCCGCGGTTCTTTCGGCTCTGGCGCCAGGCGAAGGCGACGACGGCGCCGAAGTAGACGGCAAAGACGAGCCAGTCGAGTCCGCTCACGGCACGCTGAAGTCGAGCAGGCGCGTGGCGAGATAGAGGAGGAGGATGAGTCCGGCCGTATAGGCGATCACGGACACATAGAGCGCGCGCCAGCTACGGAAGGGACCGATCCGGCCCTCCGCTTCGTCCCGGCGGCCCCTCTCGTCCCGGCGTTCCGTCACTGGGCGGCGATCTCCCGCCAGCGGTTCCCGTCGAGCGAGAGCAGGTTCGCCCACAGACGAAACGCGCCGGGCACGCCCGCGCGCAGCTGCCGGAAGAAGGAGAGCGACGTGTGGATATAGAGTCCGCGACCCACCGGGGCGGCGAGCAGGCTGCCGCGGTTCGGCGGCTCTCCCGTGTCGGCCATCTCCAGCGGCGCCCGGTATCTCTCGTCCCACTGGTCGGGGAAGTACAGTCCGCGCTCCTGGACCCAGCCCTCGAAGTCGGCCGCGCCGAGACGGTTGGGCTCCGCCAGAACGGGCGCCCGCGGGTCGACGAGCGTGACGGAGGCGTCCTCCTCGGTGACGCGGGGCGCCGGTCGGCCGATGGCGATCGGGTACGGGGCGTAGGCCCCCTCGTTGAACTCGTAGCGGTTGTACTGGACGACGACCGTGCCTCCGCGCTCCGCCCACGCGAGCAGTTCCGCGTTGGCCGCGATGAGGTCCTCGCGCACTTCGTAGGCCCGGATCCCGAGCACGATCGTATCGAACCGGTCGAGCCTCTCCGCCTCCCAGTCTCCCGGTTCGATGAGTTCGACATCGAGCCCGAGTTGCCGGATGGCCTCGGGTCCGTCGTCGCCGGAACCCATCACGTATCCGATGCGCCGATCCGCGACCCGCACGGGAAAACGCACGATCCGCACGGCCGCGTCGCCGGACAGGAGCCGCGGCTCGAGGTGCGGATAGTCGATCATCGTCGTGCGCGTGGCGGGAACCGCGGCTCCCGCGATCCGGATGCGCGGGCGTGCGAAGAACTCCCCCTCCGCCTCTCCCTCCGGGGGCTCGACGGTGAAGCCGACCGTCCGGACCGCGCCTTCCCCGGCGAGTTCGAACGCCGTCGTCTCGGGCGTCACGCGCCATCCGGTCGGCAGGTCGAGCCCGATCTCTCCGGCCGTCGAGTCCCGGGCGAAACTCGAAATCCGGAAGGCGATGTCACGCGAATCCGAGCGGCCGACCGGCCAGATCATCGCAGGCGCCATCGGCGCGACGGAGATGCGCGGCGCCACCTGCAGCGGTCGCCAGCTCTCTCCCGTCACGCCATCGACCGCCCGGTAGCGCACCGGGCCTTCGACCTCGATGTCGAAACGTTCGCCCGCCGCCGACACGACCGCGGCCACGTGGCCGTGAACGGGTGGGGGACGGAACGGGAGCGCGCGAAGCTCGGGCGCCGCGGGCCAGTCGTACAGGTCGCCGTCCCGCGGGTTTTCGAGGAACCATGGGGAAACGGGGGGCGCACCCTCGGGCACGGTGACGGCATAGCGCCACAGCCCGAGTTCCCCCGGCCCGCGCCGCGCGCGGGCCGCCGGATCGAAGACGGTGTCCTCCTGCCGGAAGAAGCGGGCGAACGGACCCAGATCGTCGGGCTCCGTCTCGACGTCCGGGCCGATGCCCTCCACCGACCACCCGACGGGGACCTCGATGGCCGGCGGGTCGAGTTCCACGGCGGCGTCGGTGCCGCTCCGGACGCGCGCTTCGACGAGTACGGTCTGTCCCGGGACCAGCACATCGTCTCGCGCCCGCAGTTCGACCCGCACTCCGGCCACGGCCGCGATCGCCCGCATTAGCAGGCGCGCGCGACGGTCGAGTTCGCGTCGCAACTCGCTCTCCGCCCCCGGGCGTGCGGCGGCGCGGAGCCGCTCCAGCCGTCGCAGCGCCTCGGCGAGGAAGGGCAGGGCGGTCTCCGGCCTCGTCGCGTTGAGCGAACCGCCGGCGTCGCCGATCGCCTCCCGGTACGCACGAATGTCCGCCTGAACGTCCGCCTCCGCGGACCCGCCGAGGTCGGCGGCCAGAGTCGCCAGCGTCGTGTCCACCCCCGTAAACAGCGGCTCCGTCGGAGAGCCGCCGACCCGCGAGGAGACGAGCGAGAGGCGGGTGACGCGCGGACCGAGCGGCAGCGCCGTGCCGAAGTCCTGCGAGCGGTGCTGGCTGCGGCTGTCCATCGCGACCTGGTGGTGCGTGAGGCCGAACAGGGGATCGAGCATGCCCGTCTCGATTTCGATCGAGGTGGCGCCCAGCTCGAAGAGGGGGCGGCGGTACAGCTTCAGCGGCGCCCAGGGTGCCGCGCCCGCCGCCAACTGTTCCGGGAAGCGGGTCGCGTCTCCCGCGGCGTCAAAGGCCTCGCGCGTGAGCAGGCCGGACACCTGGTGGTGCCCGTGGCCGTCCCGCTCCGTTCCGCTCCACATGCTGATGAGCACGTGTGGACGGAAACGCCGGATCGTCCACACCAGGTCGGAAAGGATCCGCTCCCGCGGCCACTTCGAGAAGGTTTCGTCCGCCGTCTTCGAGTAGCCGAAGTCGAAGGCGCGGCCGAAGAATTGCTCCGCCCCGTCGATCGTGCGGGCAGCGAGCAGTTCGCCCGAGCGGATGATGCCGAGCCCCTCGCCGAGTTCCGTGCCGATGAGGTTCTGGCCTCCCTCGCCTCGCGTGAACGAAAAGTAGGCGGCCTCCACCCCCCATCCGCGCGCGAGCGTGGTCAGCAGGGCGGT